>JAFLDI010000150.1 GCA_017302485.1 Burkholderiales bacterium
GCGCCGCCTGGGCGAAAGCCTGCCGCCGCCCGGCCCCGAATCCCCCGACGCGCTGGACAGTGAAGCCGACCTGCTGAACCCGGGCGCCGACGCCCGCGCATGGCTGGCCGCGCAGATTGACACGCCAGCCGCCGCGCTGGCGCAGGCCGATGGCCCCAGGCTGGCTGCGGCGATGGAGCGACTGGCGCAGCGCCTGCGCACCTCGCTGACACGACCGAAGCCGCGTGAAGCCCTCACGTCGTCGCCGGACCGCCGAACCAAGGCGACTTGACCCCCGAGGGGGCGGGCTGGGCGCAGCCCGGCCCGGGGGGGCGATCAGTAGGTGTAGACACCGCGACCGGTCTTGCGACCCAGCCAGCCGGCGGCCACCATTTCCTTGAGCAGCGGGCAGGGGCGGTACTTCGAGTCGGCAAACTCCTCGAAGTAGACGTTCATCACCGCCAGGCACACATCCAGACCCACCATGTCGGCCAGCGCCAGCGGGCCGATCGGGTGGTTGCAGCCCAGCTTCATGCCGGCGTCGATCTCCTCCGGCGATGCGAGGCCCTCGGCCAGCACGAAGAAGGCCTCGTTGATCATTGGCACCAGGATGCGGTTGACCACAAAGCCCGGTGCGTTCTTCACGGTGATCGGCTGCTTGCCAAGGCGCAGCGCCATGGCCTTGACCGCATCGTGGGTGGCGTCGCTGGTCTGCAGACCGCGGATGATTTCCACCAGTGCCATCATCGGCACCGGATTGAAGAAGTGCATGCCGATGAAACGGTCGGCGCGGGTCGTCGCCGCCGCCAGCTTGGTGATGCTGATCGAGCTGGTGTTGGTGGCGACCAGGGTCTGGGCGGGCAGCAGGCCGTCGAGCTGCTGCAGGATCTTGACCTTCAGCGCCTCGTTCTCGGTGGCGGCCTCGATCACCAACTGGGCACCGGCCAGCGCAGCGTAGTCGGTGCTGCCGCGGATGCGCGACAGGGCTGAAGCCTTCTCGGCCTCGGTCATCTTCTCTTTCTTGATCAGCCGGTCCAGGCTGCCGGCCACGGTGGCCAGGCCCTTGGCCACGGCCTGTTCGCTGATGTCCACCATCACCACATCGATGCCCACCACCGCGCAGGCCTGCGCAATGCCGTTGCCCATGGTGCCGGCGCCGACGACGCCCACAGTCTGAATGCTCATGTCGAGGTTTCCGAGGGTTGCACTGAAGATCCCCACAGTCTACCCAGGCCCCGGGGGCAGGCGCGTGACAGGCGGGCGATTTGCCCAACGCATGCTTTTTGGCATAGAATCGCCGTCTTTGCTGGCAAACCGCGTGTCGATCCAGCCCTGGCAGTTTTCCGGAAACCGTGTGGTGCCTTGCTTCTTGCAGAGCCCGCACCGGCCGGCGCCGGACACCGAGCGCAACTACCCTTAGGACCTATCCCTCAATGACCACCATCCGTGTCAAGGAAAACGAGCCGTTCGACGTCGCCCTGCGCCGTTTCAAGCGCACCATCGAAAAGCTCGGCCTGCTGACCGAACTGCGCGCTCGCGAGTTTTACGAGAAGCCCACGTCCGAGCGCAAGCGCAAGAAGGCTGCCGCCGTCAAGCGCCACTACAAGCGCGTGCGCAGCATGCAGCTGCCCAAGAAGCTGTACTGATCCTCAGTCGCTTCCCCTGAAAAACCCGCCGCGGGACGCCGCAGCGGGTTTTTTCATGCCCCGGCGGCCGACAGACGTCGAACCAGAGCATCGGCAGCCAGGACGAGCGCCGTCTCCAGATCCTGGCGCAGTGGGTGTTCTGCGCGCCAGGCTGGCCGAACCAGCGCCACATGGAACGGGATCGACACCGTCAGTGGCCGCACCACCAGTGCGTCGCAAGCCATTTCCAGCGCCGTCAGCGGGTTCACGATGCCCAGCCCCAGCCCCTGGCGCACCAGCGCACACACCGACACCGCACTGGGCGTGTCCAGCCGCAGCTCGCGGGCGACGCCCGCTCGGGCGAACACCGCATCGATCTGCTGCCGGTAGGGATCGGTGGGCGCCAGGCTGATGAAAGTCTGGCCAGCGAAATCGGCGGGCGCCAGCCGCTGTCGGGCGGCCAAGGGATGTGCCGAGGGCAGCACCGCCACCTCATCCGCCACCAGCAGGGTCTGCAGCACGCAGGCGGCGGGCGCCTCGCGGCGCTCGACCAGACCCAGATCAAAGCGCTGCTCGGCCAGCGCCGCCTCCAGCATCGGCGACTCCAGGCTCTCCAGGCTGACCCGCGCCTGTGGCTGCACGGTGGCAAAGCCGGCCAGTGCCGCAGGCACCAGCGCATGGCCCAGCGCCGGCAGACTGGCCAGCGTCAGCCGGCCCTGGGCGAAGTGCTTCAGCGATGCCGCCGTGGCGGCGATGCGCTCCAGCCCCACATAGGAGGCGTTCACCTCGTCCAGCAGGGCCAGCGCCCGGGCGGTGGGGTGCAGCCGGCCACGCACGCGGTCGAACAGCGCATAGCCCAGCACCTGCTCCAGCCGCGCCAACTCACGGCTGACCGTGGGCTGCGAGGTGTGCAGCAGCTCGGCCGCGCGCGTGACGTGGCCGGCGCCCATGACGGCGCGAAAGACCTCGATCTGGCGGTGGCTCAACTCCATATCCAGATTGTATGAATGCTGAACAAATCGGTATTTTGCAATATGGATCAGATCGGGCAGCATCCGGCCCCATGAACCCGTTCACCGACGACACCCTGCGCGCGCTGGCGCGCCAGCACGGCACCCCGCTGTGGGTCTACGACGCCGCCGCCATCCGCCAGCGCGTGGCCGAGCTGCGCGCCTTCGACACCATCCGCTACGCCCAGAAGGCCAACTCGAACATCCACCTGCTGCGGCTGATGCGCGAGCAGGGGGTGGTGGTGGATGCGGTCTCGCGTGGCGAGATCCTGCGCGCCCTGGCCGCCGGCTACACGGCCGACGAGGCCCCCTGCGGCGCCAGCGGCATCGTCTTCACCGCCGACCTGTTCGACGCCGCCACGCTGGCCACGGTGGTCGAGCACCGCGTGCCGGTCAACGCCGGCTCGATCGACATGCTGCACCAGTTGGGCGCCGCCTCGCCAGGGCACCGCGTGTGGCTGCGCATCAACCCCGGCTTCGGCCATGGTCACAGCAACAAGACCAACACCGGCGGCGAGCACAGCAAGCACGGCATCTGGCATGCCGAGCTGGGCGCTGCGCTGGCCGCCGTGCGCCAGCACGGGCTGCAACTGGTGGGCCTGCACATGCACATCGGCTCGGGCGTGGACTACGGCCATCTGCAGCAGGTCTGCCAGGCCATGGTCGACCTGGTGACGCGCGCGGGCTGCGACCTGCAGGCGATCTCGGCCGGTGGCGGCCTGTCCATTCCCTACCGCGACGGGGATGCACGCATCGACACCGCCCATTACTTCAGCCTGTGGGACGCCGCCCGTCGGGCGATTGCCGCCCACCTGGGTCATGCGGTGCACCTGGAGATCGAACCCGGCCGTTACCTGGTGGCCGAAAGCGGCGTGCTGCTGGCCGAGGTGCGCGCCACCAAGCCGATGGGGAGCAATCGCTTCACGCTGGTCGATGCCGGTTTCTCCGACCTGATGCGGCCCTCGATGTACGGCGCTTTCCACGGCATGAGCCTGATCGCGATGGATGGCACGGCGCGCGCCCAGGTCGACACCGTGGTGGCCGGTCCCCTGTGCGAATCGGGCGATGTGTTCACCCAAGGCGAGGGTGGCGTGGTGCAGTGTCGCGCCCTCCCCGAGGCGCACGTGGGGGACCTGCTGGTGCTGCACGATACCGGGGCCTATGGCGCCTCGATGTCCAGCAACTACAACAGCCGACCGCTGGCCGCCGAGGTGCTGTTCGACGGTGGCCAGACCCGGCTGATCCGCCGTCGGCAGACGGTCGAGGAGTTGCTGGCGCTGGAAGCGCTCTGAGCGGCGACGGTTTGCGACAATCGGCGGGTTTCGCACCCACCCCCCGTACCGCCATGAGTCTCAAAGACCGCATCACCGAGGACATGAAGGCCGCCATGCGCGCCAAGGAGTCCGAGCGCCTGTCCACCATCCGCATGCTGCTGGCTGCGTGCAAGCAGAAGGAAGTCGACGAGCGCGTGACGCTGGACGACGCGATGGTGATCGGCCTGGTCGACAAGCTGATCAAGCAGCGCAAGGATTCGGTGGCCGCCTACCAGCAGGCCGGCCGTGACGATCTGGCGGCCAAGGAAGCCGCCGAAATCACCGTGCTCGAGGCCTATCTGCCTGCGCGCCTGGATGCCGACGCGATCGCCGCCGAGGTCGCCCGCATCGTGGCCGAGGTCGGCGCCACCGGCCCCGGCGACATGGGCAAGGTGATGGGCGCGGTCAAGTCGCAGCTGGCCGGCAAGGCCGACATGGGCCTGGTGTCGGCGGCGGTCAAGGCCGCTCTGTCGAAGTGAGGGAGACGCGATGAGCCTGCCGATGCAACAGATCGCCGCCGACGTCTGCGTCGCCCCGCAACTCACGCCCGAGGCCATGGCCGAGGCCGCTCGCCTGGGCTTCAAGGCGGTGGTCAACAACCGCCCCGACTTCGAGCACGGCCCCGACCAACCCACCAATGCCTCTATCCAGGCGGCAGCCGAGGCCGCTGGTCTGGTCTATCGCCACCTGCCGGTGGCGGGCGGCTATCAGTCGCCCGAGCAGATCGCCGCATTCGCCCAGCTGCTGCGGGACCTGCCGCGACCGCTGCTGTGCTTCTGCCGCTCCGGCGCACGCTCCACGCGCCTGTACCAGCAGGCCGCCAGCCTGTGAGGCGCGCTGGCGCGCCGGGATTTTCCGGCGCAGGCTGAAATCTTTTCAGCCCTGAAAGCTCAGCGTTTCCCCTGATCGACCGCCTGGGAGGGCCCTGTGATCGGGGTCCAGCCGCTACAGTCTCGCCACCCGCGCCACGCCGGCCTGCCAGCCGGCGCGGCGCTTCGTTTGTCATGCCCAACGATGGAGTCACCGTGACGGCACTTCTCAATCTCTCACGCCTGATCGACGCGCTCAGCGAACGCGTCGGGCGCTGGACATCGTGGCTGGTTCTGGCCGCGGTGTTGATCAGCGCCGGCAATGCCGTGGTCCGCAAGGCCTTCAGCATCGGCTCGAACGCCTTCCTCGAGATCCAGTGGTACCTGTTCGCCGCCGTCTTCCTGCTGGCGGCCGGCTACACCATGATGCGCCAGGAGCACGTCAAGATCGACGTCATCCTGGGCAAGTTCTCCAAGCGCACCCAGATCAAGGTCGAGATCTTCGGCATCATCGTCTTCCTGTTCCCCTTCGTGATCGCGGTCATCACGCTGGTGACGCCGCTGGTCATCAAGGCCTATGTCACCGGCGAGATGTCGAGCAACGCCGGCGGCCTGGTGCGCTGGCCGGTGTATGCGCTGGTGCCGATCGGCTTCACCCTGCTGGGCCTGCAGGGCGTGTCCGAGCTGATCAAGCGCTTTGCCTTCCTGCAAGGCCTGATCGACGACCCGACCAAGCGCCACCAGCAGAAATCGGCCGAGGAAGAACTGGCTGAAGTGATCCGTGCCCGTGAAGAAGGAGCCGCGAAGTGATCGAGTTCCTGACGCACAACATGGCGCCCGTGATGTTCGCGGGCCTGATCGTCTTCCTGCTGATGGGCTTCTCGGTGGCGTTCTCGCTCGCCGCGGCCGGCCTGTTCTTCGGGCTGATCGGCATCGAGCTGGGCATCCTGCCCGCCTCGCTGATGCAGGCGCTGCCGCTGCGGGTGTTCGGCATCATGCAGAACGACACGCTGCTGGCGATCCCGTTCTTCACCTTCATGGGCCTGATCCTGGAGCGATCCGGGATGGCCGAGGACCTGCTGGACACCATCGGCCAGCTGTTCGGCCCGATCCGCGGCGGCCTGGCCTTCGCGGTGATCTTCGTCGGCGCGATGCTGGCGGCCACCACCGGCGTGGTGGCGGCCTCGGTGATCTCGATGGGCCTGATCTCGTTGCCCATCATGCTGCGCTACGGCTACGACCGGCGCATCGCCTCGGGTGTCATCGCCGCCTCGGGCACGCTGGCGCAGATCATCCCGCCCTCGCTGGTGCTGATCATCATGGCCGACCAGCTTGGCCGCTCGGTCGGTGACCTCTACAAGGGTGCCTTCCTGCCGGGCTTCGTGCTGACCGGCCTGTACGTCGGGTTCATTGTCCTGGTGGCACTGTTCCGTCCCCACTGGGCGCCTGCCCTGCCCCCGGAGGCCCGCACGATCCGCGAAGCGGATGGCAGCTCCGGCCTGCGCTCGCTGGGCGTGGTGACCGGTCTGTCAGTGGCCGCCGCGGTGGCCTTCGCCAAGACCCGCCCTGACACCATGCCCACCGACGAGCTGATCGTGCTGTCGATGTGTGTGGGCGTCGCGGTGGCGTTCACGCTGGCGGTGATCAACAAGCTGACCGGCATGAACCTGCTGTCGAAGATGGCCGAACGCGTCACCTTCGTGCTGATCCCGCCGCTGGCCCTGATCTTCCTGGTGCTGGGCACGATCTTCCTGGGCATTGCCACCCCGACCGAAGGCGGTGCGATGGGCGCCGTCGGTGCGCTGGTGATGGCGATTTCGCGTCGCCGGCTGTCGATGCACCTGATGAAGCAGGCGATGGACTCGACGATGAAGCTGTCGTGCTTCGTGCTGTTCATCCTGCTGGGCTCCACGGTCTTCAGCCTGAGCTTCCAGGCGGTGGACGGCCCGATCTGGGTGGAACACCTGCTGACCAGCCTGCCGGGCGGCCAGATCGGCTTCCTGATCGTGGTGAACATCCTGATCTTCGTGCTGGCCTTCTTCCTGGACTTCTTCGAGCTGTCCTTCATCGTCGTGCCGCTGCTGGGCCCGGTGGCCGAGAAGCTGGGCATCGACCTGGTCTGGTTCGGCGTGCTGCTGGCGGTCAACATGCAGACCTCGTTCATGCACCCACCGTTCGGCTTCGCGCTGTTCTACCTGCGCAGCGTGGCGCCGGTCGACAAGTACAAGGACAAGGTCACCAATGCCGAGATCGCCCCGGTCACCACCGGCCAGATCTACTGGGGCTCGGTGCCCTTCGTGATCATCCAGATCATCATGGTCGGCCTGATCATCGCCTTCCCCAACCTGGTGTCGGGCGGCCTGGACAAGAAGGCGGATCTGGACACCAGCAACGTGGTCATCGAGGCGCAGCCGGCGGACAACGGCAACGACAAGGAGGTCGACATGAACGCCTTGTTCGGCACGCCGGCCAGCGCCCCGCAGGGCGGCAAGGAGCCCGATCCGATGGACGCCTTCAAGAAGTGATCCAGGCGGTACCGGCCGGGTTGCACCGGCCGGCGCCCTCCGGGCCCGCGAGCGCCATGGCGCCGCGGGCCTTTTTCATGCCGGTCGCGGCTTCGCTGCGGGCACCGTGCGAGATCGGCATAGGGGGCCTCCATCATAGGAGGCACCCCTGCCACACCACCCGGCGTGCGGGTCCGCACCGGGCGGTTCGAGAGTTTGAGGTCATGAGAGCCTGGGCAAGCCCAGTTGAGCGAACCAGGCGATGGGCAGGACACGGTTCAGTGGGCCTGTCTGAATTTTTGTGTTTGAGGCTCTGTGTCGTGCCTGGCGACGCAGACAGGCACATGCCGCATATTACGCGGCGGGTCGGGTGAAGCGCTCACCGTAGGCGATGGCGAATTGGTTCATCG
>JAFLDI010000151.1 GCA_017302485.1 Burkholderiales bacterium
CCCAGGTGATGCCCTTCTGGGCACGTCTGATCGGCGACGGCGATGTCTCCAAGCTGTTTCACATGCAGGTCAACCTGCGCTTTGGCTGCGTGATCCTGCGCCACTACCTGGAGCGCGAACGCGGCGACCTGTTCTTCGCGCTGGGCCGCTACAACGGCAGCCGTGGCCGCGCCGAGTATCCGGACATGGTGATGGCGGCGCGCCGTCAGTGGCTGCTGCCGGCCTGATCAGAGCCCGGTCCAGCGCTTGGGGTCGGCGCCACCCAGCGCCAACAGGTCGATGGCCCGCTCGACCGTGTCGGCGACCAGTTCGTCAATGCTGGCCGGCCGGTGATAGAAGGCCGGCAGTGGCGGGAAGACGATGCCGCCCATCTCGGTGACCGCGGTCATGTTGCGCAGGTGGGCCAGGTTGAAGGGCGTCTCGCGCACCATCAGCACCAGACGGCGCCGCTCCTTGAGCGTGACATCGGCTGCGCGGGTCAGCAGGTTGTCGCCGAAGCCATGGGCCACCGCTGCCAGGGACTTCATCGTGCACGGGGCGATGACCATGGCATCGACCGCGAAGCTGCCGCTGGCGATGCAGGCGCCGACCTCGCCGATGCCGTGATGATGGTCGGCCAGGGCCTGCAGGGCATCACGGTCCAGGCCCAGCTCGTGGTGCACGTTGAGCAGGCCCGCCGGTGTGGCGACCAAATGGGTCTGCGCGCCCAGCGCCTTCAGGCGCTGCAGCAGCCGCACGCCGTACACCGCACCCGAGGCGCCGGTGATGCCGACAATGACCCGGGCCGGGCGGCCGGCGTCGCTCATCGTCAGGCGGCCAGCGCCTGCTGCAGCTCACCCGCCTGGTACATCTCCATCATGATGTCCGAGCCGCCGACGAACTCGCCGTTGATGTAGAGCTGCGGAATCGTCGGCCAGTTGGCGTACTCCTTGATGCCCTGGCGAATGTCCTCGTCCTCCAGGACGTTGACGGTGTGCGGGTCGCTCACGCCGCAGGCCTTGAGCACCTGCACCGCGCGGCCGGAGAAGCCGCACATCGGGAACTGGGCCGTGCCCTTCATGAACAGGACCACCTTGTGGCCCTTGACGATCTGGTCGATGCGCTGTTGGACGTCGCTCATGGCAGAGTCTTTCCGGGGAGTTGGAGCAATCCCGGGATTGTCCGCCATCCGCCGAGCCCGCGGCGGCGGCAAGGCTTCACGGCAGGCCTAGAAGGCGTAGGACAGATTGAGCTGGAAGACGGGCGAGAGCTGCAGCGCCCGCACTGTGTTGTCCAGACCCGAGCCACCGGTCAAGGCGCGCAAGCCCTGGCCGGGACGCTGCGCCATCAGCCCCAGGTCGGCGCTGAGTCCCAGGCCGGCGCGGGCCCACCAGGCGGTATAGCCCAGGCCGACGTAAGGCGTGGCCGACAGATCGGCCGGGTTGTCGGGCAGGCCGACGCTGTGCCATTGGGGGCTGGCGTTGCTGGCCCCCAGCGCCAGACTGCGCGAGCCCAGCAGCAATGCACCCGTGGCCCGCCATCCGCCGCCGTCGCCCAGGCGGCCGACATGGAAGAACAGGTCTGAGGACACCCGTGCTGCGCCCAGCACGGGCGTGCTGCTCAGGCTGCCCGGCACCGGCGGCGCCAGCGTCACAACCGACAGATGGGTGTGCCAGGAAGTCCAGCCCGAAGGCTCGATCAATTGGAGACCGTCACCCGTGGGAGCGGCGAGCGCTGGCGACAGCGCGGCCAGCGCCGCCAGACAGACCGGAATGGAGCGGATCGCACGCATCGGACACCTCCTTGGTCTGAGCCATGCTACTCCGATGAGTTCAGCTCAGGCGCGGAAAAACGCACAGGCGGCATTGCTGTTGCGTGGCTTGGGGTGTCAGAGGGTATCAGGGTGTACCGGGCCAGCAGCCGCCGCTGCAGCGGACATGGCCCGCCAGGTCCCGGCGCGACTGCACTTCGACCAGACCGTGGCTGGACAGCAACGCACGAACCGCCTCGGCCTGATCCCAGCCGTGTTCCAGCAGCAGCCAAGCGCCTGGCGCCAGGTGCTCCGTGGCACCGCGCAGCAGACGGCGGATGTCATCGAGGCCATCCGGTCCCGATGCCAGCGCCGACAGGGGCTCGTGCGTCAAGGCCTGCAGGTGGGGGTCGTCCTGGGCGATGTAGGGCGGGTTGGACAGCACCAGGTCAAAGCGCCGCCCCGCCAGGCCCTGCCACCAGTCGCCCAGCCGCCAGTCCACCGCCAGGCCGAGCTGTTCACCGTTGGCCCGCGCCTGCGCCAGCGCGGCCGCACTGGCATCGACCGCCGTGAGCTGTGCGCGGGGATGGCGGTGCTTGACGGCCAGCGCGATCGCGCCGCTGCCGGTGCCCAGGTCCAGGACCCGGGGCGCGGCGGCGCAGAGTGTGCCCAGCAGCGCCAGCGCCCAGTCGACCAGCAGCTCGGTGTCGGGTCGCGGGATCAGCACGGCAGGCGACACCGCCAGCCGCAGGCCGTGGAATTCGCGCTCGCCCACCAGGTAGGCCACCGGCTCGCCGGCCGCGCAGCGGTGGCACCAGTCGGTCCAGCGGGCGGACTGGGCGGGGCTCAGCAGCTCATCGTCGTGGGCGATCAGCCAGCCGCGCTCGCGCTTCAGCAGCTGACCCAGCAGCGCGAAGGCGTCCACCCGGTCCAGGCCGGCAGCGCGGGCCTGGTCCAGCGCCTGGGCGATGCTCGGACTCACTGCCCGGTCTCCAGTGCCGCCAACTGCTGCTGGGCGCGGGCTGCCTGCAGCGCGTCGATCAGCTCGCCCAGGTCACCGTCGACCACGGCCGCCAGCTTGTACAGCGTCAGGTTGATACGGTGGTCGGTGACGCGGCCCTGCGGGAAGTTGTAGGTGCGGATGCGGTCACTGCGATCGCCCGAGCCGACCAGGGCCTTGCGGGTGGCGGCTTCGGCAGCGGCACGCTCCTGCGCCTCCTTGTCGCGCAAGCGGGCCTGCAGCACGGCCAGCGCCTTGGCCTTGTTGCGGTGCTGGCTGCGGTCGTCCTGGCACTCGGCCACCAGGCCGGTGGGCAGGTGCGTGACGCGGATCGCCGAGTCGGTCTTGTTGATGTGCTGGCCGCCGGCACCGCTGGCGCGGAAAGTGTCGATGCGCAGATCGGCCGGGTTGAGCGTGACCTCGGCCGCTTCGTCGGGCTCGGGCATCACCGCCACGGTGCAGGCGCTGGTGTGGATACGCCCCTGGGCCTCGGTGGCGGGCACGCGCTGCACCCGGTGTCCGCCCGACTCGAAGCGCAGCCGTCCGTAGACACCGTTGCCTTCGACGCGGATGACGATCTCCTTGTAGCCGCCCAGGTCCGAGGCGTTCTCGCTCATCACCTCACAGCGCCAGCCCTGCGTCTCGGCAAAGCGCAGGTACATGCGTGCCAGGTCGGCAGCGAACAGCGCGGACTCCTCGCCACCGGTGCCGGCGCGGATCTCGACGAAGGCGTTGCGGGCGTCGTCGGGGTCGCGCGGCAGGAGGGCGGTCTGCAGCTGGGCGTCCAGGCGCGCCAGGTCGGCCTCGGCAGCGGCGATTTCCTCGGCCGCCAGGTCGGCGAACTCGGGGTCGTCCTGCATCTCGCGGGCGGCGTCCAGGTCGCGCTCGCGCTGCTGGAAGGCACGCCACAGGCCGGTGACTTCAGCCGCTTCCGACTGCTCGCGTGCCAGTTGCCGGTAGCGGCCCATGTCGGCCACCACGGCCGGATCGGCCAGATTGGCGTCCAGCTCGGCCAGGCGCATCGCGAGGCGGTCGAGCTGCTGGCGCAGCGAGTCTTTCATGGGGCAGGTCCGGTGGGAGCAGGGGCGGGTGGCCGTGGCCACCCGGGCGGCGCAGGGTGGGCGCGCCGCTAACGGCCAGACTCGTCGGCCGGGTTGCGCGAGGTGCTGCGCAGGAACAGGCGCGACAGCACCTCGGCCGTCTGGTGGCGATGCTCGCCCTCGGACGCATGCAACTCGGCCAGGGCGCCGTGCAGCATCTTCTGCGTCAGGCCGCGGCTGAGGGCCTCCAGCACGGTGTCCAGGTCATTGCCCTTGGCCAGCAGCTTGCGGGCGCGGGCGATCTCGGCGGCGCGCCAGTCGTCGGCCTGGCGGTTCAGGGCCTGGATCAGGGGCACGCTGGCGCGCTGGTCCAGCCAGTGGGCGAAGCTTTGCACGCCGGCGTCGATGATGGCCTCGGCCTGCTCCACCGCGGCCTGACGTTTCTCGCCGGCGGTCTTGACCACCTCGGTGAGGTCGTCCACCGTATACAGGTAGATGTCGGACAGGCGCGAGACTTCAGGTTCGATGTCGCGCGGCACCGCCAGATCGACCATGAACATCGGCCGGCGGCGGCGCGCCTTCAGGGCCCGCTCGACCGCACCCAGGCCGATGATCGGCAGCGTGGAGGCGGTGCAGGACACGACGATGTCGAACTCGTGCAGGCGCGTGGGCAGGTCGGCCAGGCGCAGGGCCTGGGCGCCGAAGCGGCTGGCCAGCTTCTCGCCGCGCTCGAGCGTGCGGTTGGCCACGGCC
The DNA here is from genome assembly GCA_017302485.1 of Burkholderiales bacterium. Classification (GTDB taxonomy): domain Bacteria; phylum Pseudomonadota; class Gammaproteobacteria; order Burkholderiales; family Burkholderiaceae_C; genus Ideonella. The sequence continues at coordinate 4,523 of JAFLDI010000151.1, forward strand.
ATGGCCTTGGGCTCGCGGGCGGAGAAGTGGGTGGCGACCAACTCGATCATCTCGCCGGCACCGACGAACAGCACCTGGGTCTCGCGCAGGTCCTCGAAGAGTTGAGCGGCCAGGCGCACGGTGGCGGCAGCCATGCTGATCGAGTGGGCGCCGATCTCGGTGCTGGTGCGCACCTCCTTGGCCACCGAGAAGCTGCGCTGGAACAACTGGTGCAGCGTGGTGCCCAGCGTGCCGGCCTCGTCGGCGCCGCGCACTGCTTGCTTCATCTGGCCCAGGATCTGGGGTTCGCCCAGCACCATGGAATCGAGGCCCGAGGCGACGCGGAAGGCGTGGCGTGCCGCGTCCTTGTTCTCGAGCACGTAGGTGTGGTCGGCCAACTGGCTGCCGCTGATGCCGCCCTGGGAGGCCAGCCACTCGATGGTGGGGCGGACGATCTCGGCCGCGCGGCCCTGTCCGGCGGCCACGTACAGCTCGGTGCGGTTGCAGGTGGACAGGATGGCCGCCTCCGGCACGGCACGCAGCAGCTGGTGGCGCAGCGCCTGCAGTGCGGGTGTCAGCTGCTCAGGCGCGAACGCGAACCGGCCGCGGATGTCCAGCGGAGCGGTGTGATGGTTCAGGCCGAGCGCGAAGACACTCATGGTTCCGGATTATAAAATCGCAGGCTGAAGCACGGATGAAGCCGGGTGCGTCGAAGCGGGTCGACCTTGATGGGAATCAAGAGGCGGCCGGTCTTGGCGGCGCCCCACCAACACCACAGACACCATGGGACCGCTGGACGCGCTCTGGCATTTGCTGAACTTTGTCGCCCCGGCACTGGGCGTGGGCCTGATCACCACGGCGCTGGCCAAGTGGCTGTTCCGGCGTGAGCTGTCGGGCGCCGCCTGGCAGGGGCTGCTGCTGTGGAGCATGGGCGCCGGGCTGGTGGTGCTGCTGGCCGGTCTGGTGGCTTTCGGCCGTGACGGCCGCATGGCCACCTACGGCCTGCTGGTGGCCGCCACTGCGCTGGTGCTGTGGTGGCGGGGCTTCGTGCTCAGGCGCTGACCGATTCGCCCACCACCACGGCGCCGCGCAGCGAGTGCGGCAGCGCGCTGGTGATGTGCACGTCGATCATCTGGCCCACCAGGCGCGCCGGACCGGCGAAGTTGACGATGCGGTTGCACTCGGTGCGGCCCATCAGCTCGTTCGGATCCTTGCGCGACGGACCTTCCACCAGGATGCGCTGCACCGTGCCCACGCGCGCGGCGCTGATGGCGCGCACGTTCTCCTCCAGCCGCGCCTGCAGCGTCTGCAGCCGCGCCAGCTTCACCGCGTGCGGTGTGTCGTCGGCCAGCGACGCTGCCGGGGTGCCCGGGCGCGGGCTGTAGATGAAGCTGAAGGAGGCGTCGAAACCGACGTCGTCGACCAGCTTCATCAGCTTGTCGAAATCCTCGTCGGACTCACCGGGAAAGCCGACGATGAAGTCCGTGGACAGGCTGATGCCGGGCCGGATGGCCTTGAGCTTGCGGATCGTGCTCTTGTACTCGAGTGCGGTGTAGCCGCGCTTCATCGCCATCAGGATGCGGTCGCTGCCATGCTGCACCGGCAGGTGCAGGTGGTTCACCAGCTGCGGCACCTTCGCGTAGACGTCGATCAGGCGCTGGCTGAACTCGTTGGGGTGGCTGGTGGTGTAGCGGATGCGCGCGATGCCGGGGATCTCGGCCACGTACTCCAGCAGCAGCGCGAAGTCGGCCAGCTCGGCGGTGTCACCCATCCGGCCGCGGTAGGCATTGACGTTCTGGCCCAACAGCGTCACTTCCTTCACGCCCTGGGCGGCCAGGCCGGCGATCTCGGTGAGCACGTCGTCGAAGGGGCGCGAGACCTCGTCGCCGCGCGTGTAGGGCACGACGCAGTAGGTGCAGTACTTCGAGCAGCCTTCCATGATCGAGACGAAGGCGCTGGCGCCTTCCACCTTGGCCGGCGGCAGGTGGTCGAACTTCTCGATCTCGGGGAAGCTGATGTCCACCTGCGGGCGCTGGGCGCGCTGGCGCTCGGCGATCATCTGCGGCAGACGATGCAGGGTCTGCGGGCCGAAGACGATGTCCACATAGGGTGCCCGCTCGACGATGGCCGCGCCCTCCTGGCTGGCCACGCAGCCGCCCACGCCGATCAGCACGCCCTTGCTCTTGAGGTGCTTGACACGGCCCAGGTCGGAGAAGACCTTCTCGGCCGCCTTCTCGCGCACCGAGCAGGTGTTGAACAGCACCAGGTCGGCCTCCTCGACGTTGTCGGTGGGCTCGTAGCCCTCGGCGGCGCGCAGCACGTCGGACATCTTGTCCGAGTCGTATTCGTTCATCTGGCACCCGAAGGTGCGGATGTAGACCTTCTTGCCGCTCATGGCCGGGTCCAGGTCTGGGCGACGTAGTCGAACTGCCAGGCCTGGCGTTCGGCGTCGGTGCGGGGCCAGGGCTTGCGCGCGGCCTCTTCGGCGGTGAGCACCCAGATCTCCTTGGGCTGCCCAAGCTGGTCGACCGTGTAGTTCACCACCGCCTTGCGGCCTTCCAGCGCACCGAAGACGAGGCCCATGTTCTGCGCGTCGCGGATGTGTGCGCCGGGCGCCAGGCGGGTGGTCTGCCCATTCAGGCGCACCGTGGGCGGCGCGTCAAACGCGATCTCGCCGCGCAGGGCCTGGTAGGGAAAGAGGCGCTGGACCTGGGCCAGTGCCGGGGCGGCAGCGACCAGGGCGGCCGCGAAGAGCAAGGGGACCGAGCGGTGCATGGTGTGGATCCAGAGGCTGGGTCGAAACAAAAACGGCCCGAAGTGCGAGCACTTCGGGCCGGGATTCTGGTGGCGCTTCAGGGATTCGAACCCCGGACCTGCGGATTATGATTCCGTCGCTCTAACCGGCTGAGCTAAAGCGCCAAGAGCCCAAGAGTATAGCTGACTTTTCTCTTGCTTGTGAAGAGGGCCGGCTCAGGCCGGGTTCTCCAGCAGCACCGCAATGCCCTGGCCGCCGCCGATGCAGGCCGAGGCCACGGCGACTGGGTATAATTTTTGCCGATGAAACTTTTTCTACGAATTGCCCCGCTTCTCTTGCTGACCTGGAACCTGGTCCCGTCCATGGGGGTGAGTGC
>JAFLDI010000152.1 GCA_017302485.1 Burkholderiales bacterium
GGGCAGGGCATCGGCCCAGGCCTGCAGCGCGCGGCGCGTCACCGGGCCGGGCCACAGGGCGCTGAACAGGCGCAGGCAGGGTGTGAGGCTCACGCCGTGCCGGGCGGCGTGTCGTGGATCAGGCGCTTGCCCAGGCCGATTGTCTGGTCGTTGCCATAGCCCAGGCGCGCATAGAAGCCCAGCACCGCATCGTTGCCCTGGCGCACCTGCAGGTTGAGCTTGGGGCAACCGCGTTCGGTCAGCCGGGCCTCGATGTGGCGCATCAGCACGGTGCCCAGGCCACGTCCCTGCAGCGCCGGCTCGACAGACAAGTAATTGACCCAGCCGCGGTGGCCGTCATAGCCGGCCATTGCGCTGGCAACGATGCGTCCGCCCAGTTCACCGACGAAGAACAGCTCGGGCTGCTCGGTCTGCTTGCGGGCAATGTCCTTGACCGGGTCGTTCCAGGGTCGGGTCAGGTCGCAGGCCTGCCACAGCGCGATCACCCTGTCCTGGTCCTCGGGCCGGAAGGTGCGGATCCGCAATTCGTCGTTCGTCACAGTGGAATCCTCCAGCGCTGGCTGGGCTTGCCGCCATAGGCCGCAGGCTTGTCAAAGCGCTCGATCATGACGGCGCCGCAGCGCGCCATGACGCGCTGCGAGGCCAGGTTGTCCTCGTCGGTGGTCAGCTCCACCCAGCGCAGGCCCAGCGCGCGTGCCTCGGGCAGCAGCGCGGCCAGCGCGGCGCTGGCGATGCCGCGGTTGTGCAGCCAGGGCACGACGGCGTAGCCGATGTGGCCCAGCACATGCGGCGGCAGGGCCTCGGTGCCGGCCTGCCAGCGCAGGTTGATCGAGCCGGCCATCTCGTCGCCCGCAAAGATCCAGCGGCGCATCCATGGCAGGCGTTGGGCCTGGCTGCCGTCGGGCAGTGTGACCATGCCGATGCCGACACGGTCGTCGCTGAGTGTGTAATAGCGGTCGGGATCGGCCTGCAGCAGCGCCAGTTCCTCATCGGCGGCGGCGAGGCCCCGCACGTTGTCGGCCGACCAGCCGCGTCGCAGCGCATCGCAGTAGCGCGCGACATGGGCCGGGCCAGGGCGAAACAGGCAGACAGGCAATACCGACATGGATCAAGGATAACGCCAGGTGTGGCGACGTTCCGTCGCTATCATCGACGGCGCCTCATCCACTTGAAGGAGCAATCCACCCATGCCTACGAATGGTGACGACACGCTGATCGGCGGCCCTGGCAACGACACCCTGAACGGCTGGCATGGCGACGACCTGTTGCGCGGCTTGGCCGGCAACGACTGGCTGTACGGCAGTCTGGGGCGCGACACCCTCGATGGCGGCCTGGGGGCGGACCGCATGATCGGCGGCGATGGTGACGACCGCTACTACGTCGATGACGCGGGTGATGTGGTGGTCGAGCTGGCCGCTGGGGGCGACGACGCGGTCTACACGAGCGTCACCGTCGCGCTGCCGGCAGAGGTCGAGCGCGGCGTATTGCTGGGCGACGCTGACCTGGGGCTCTACGGCAATGCCGGCGGCAACCTGCTGATCGGCAATGAGGGACGCAATCGCCTCTATGGTGGCGAGGGCAACGACACCTTGTCAGGCCAGGGCGGCAACGACGAGCTGTACGGCGGCGCTGGCGATGACTATCTGGTAGGTGGTCTGGGCCGCGATCTGTTCGTGCCCGGACTGGGGAACGACCGGGTCAACGGCTGGGATGCCCGCACCGACTACCCCTGGGACACACTCCGTGTCGACTATTCAAGCGTCGCGAGCGACGCCCGCTTCGATGCGGACACGGGCCATGCGCGCGCGGGCGCGAACTCGCTGGTGTTTTCCGGCATCGAGTCCTACGACGTCCACACCGGCGGCGGCGACGACTTCATCCGCACCGGACAGGGCAATGACACGCTCGACGGTGGTGTCGGCGCCGACACCTTGATCGGCGGGGGTGGCAATGACGTCTACCTGGTCGACTCGCGCTGGGATGTGGTGATGGATTCGGGTGGCAATGATCGTGTGGTCAGCTCGGTGTCGCTGGTGGCCTTCGAGGGCATCGTGGCCACGGCGCTGGCTGGCACGGCACGCAGCCTGATCGGCAGGGATGTGGCCGAGTCCCTGAGCGGCAATGCACAGGACAACCGCATCATGGCCGGCGGCGGAGCGGATCGGGTCGAGGGCGGTTCGGGCGATGACGGCCTGTGGGGAGGCGCGGGTGCCGACACGCTGACGGGAGGTACCGGCAACGATTCGCTGCAAGGGGGGGCTGGATTCGACCTGTTGGCGGGCAACGAGGGGGCGGATCATTTCGTGGTGCACAGCGCTGCGGAGGTGGGCTGGCAGTTGCCGCAGGCCCCTCTGGAGCTGGGGCGCTTTGATCACATCGATGACTTCAGCCACGGCGACGGCGACCTGATCGATCTGTCGGCCGTGGATGCCCGTACCGACCAGGCCGGCGATCAGGCCTTCGTCTTCATCGGGACCGACGCATTCCACCAGATCGCCGGCGAGCTGCGCCAGAGCTGGTACACCTACGATATCAACGGATCCGATGATGACTTCCAGATCGCCATGATCGAGGCCGACCTCAACGGCGATGGCGTGGCGGATCTGAGGCTGGGCTTCATCGGGGACCCAGGCAGTCTGGTGCTGGCCGACTTCGTGCTGTGAGCGCTGGTGGCCCTCAGGGCGTGTAGGGCCCGTCGACCAGGCGCTGGGAGATCCACCACAGATGGCCATGGGCGTCGCGCACGCCGCCCTGCCGGTCGCCGTAAGGCCTGTCGGCCACCGCCATGACCTGCTGCGCTCAGTGGGCCAGCGCGCGGGCCATGGCGGCGTCGGCATCTTCGACGAACAGGTAGCAGGATGCCGGCCTCGGACGGTAGGAAGCACCGGCCTCGTTGACCATCAGCATGCTGTCGTCCAGCCGCAACGGGGCTTTGGCGATGCAGCCATCGGGACGGCGGGTGCACAGGATGTGCTCAGCGCCCAGGCCGTCGATCAGGAAGCGTACGAAGGAATCGGCGTCGCGAACGAAGCGGCAGGGCGTGTGCTGGTGAAATCCGGGTGGTGTGCGGGTCATGGTTCACCCCAGGCCATCTCGGCGAGTTGATCGATCTCGAGCTTGGTGGTGCTGCGCGCCGCCGCGACGCGCCACTGCGCGGGCACCGGTGCCTTGCGCGGGCTGACACGGCCGCCCCACAGGCTGGCCTTGATCGTGACAATCACGGTGCCCTGCACCGACGGGGGTTTGACGCCCTCCAGCGCATGGCGCAGCGACTGGGCGGCGGCCTCGGGCAGCGGCTGATCCAGGTCCAGCCAGGCGCGCGGCGTGTGGCCAGGGCGCAGACCGACCACCAGAAAACCGGCATTCGGACGGCGTGCAAACTGCGCTTCCAGGGCGCGCCGAGCGGCGTCCTGCAAGGCCAGCACATGGCGCGCCAGGGCCTCGCCGTCGACCCGCTCGCGCAGTTGCGCCTCGGGCTGCAGCAGCAGCACATCGATGTTCGAGAGGGCATCGACGGCGCTGACCGCGGCCAGGGGCGCCAGCAGCGCTCCCCACAGCATCTGGCGCCGGATCATGTCTGTTCGTCCATGTGGAATCGGTGCAGCAGGCGATGCAGCACGGGCGTCAGCAGCAGCGCGGCGGTGACGATGAACACCAAACCGGCGTACAGCGCATAGGCGCTGGCGAAGAGCTTGCCGGCGTCCGTCCGCGGGGGATGCACCGGTCCCATGCCACCCAGCAGCATGGCCGAATCGAGCAGGGCATCCAGCGGTGACAGATGTTCCAGCCCGATGTAGCCGGCCATCCCGATGGCCAATGACACAGCCGCCAACAGCAAGGCTGCGGCCAGATGAAGGGTCAGGCGCCAGGCAAAGTGCCGTCGCGCCAGCGGGGGCTGATGGCGGGACTCGTACATGGCTGCGATTTTGTCAGGCCGGTCGGTGGGTGATCGGCCCTGGCCGGGCCGTCACCAGTCGACGGCGGCGGCCAGCGGTGCGCTGTTGCGCCGGCCGGGGTAGCTCAGCCAGGTCATGGCCAGGTTCAGCTCGTCGATGACACAGGCCGGCGCGATCGTGCGGCCGTTGTCCAGGGTCATCGGGCTGGTGGTGTGGGCGTCGGCCACCAGCGCCAGGTCGTAGCCGCGGTCCAGGGCGCCATAGGCGGTGGCACGGATGCACCAGTTGGTGGCGGCACCGGTCAGTACCAGGCGCGACACGCCGAGGCCGGCCAGCGTGGCCTCCAGCGGGGTGTCTTCGAAGGCCGAGTTGTGGTTCTTGGGGATCAGTGCTTCGCCAGGCAGCGGTAGCAGCTCCGGTGCCCATTGCCAGGCGGGCGAGCCCTGCGGCAAGCCGTCGTCGGCATGCTGGACCCAGATCACCGGAATGCCCTCGGCGCGGGCGCGCCGGACCAGGCCCTGGATGCGTTCAATGACAGCGGCGGCGTCCCAGGCGTCGGCGACCACGCCTACTTGCATGTCGACGACCAGCAGGGCGCTGGCACGGCCTTCTCGGATGGTGGCCATTGGGGCTCCTTTCAGGGGCTGCGGAGCCGGGGCCCCGCAGGAACAGGGTCAGGTCCGAGGCCGTCGGCGCGCGCGCCACAGCCGCAGCGTGATGCCCAGCGCCACCGCGGCCAGCACGCCGGCCAACAGAAACCGGCCCATCATCAGCGCCAGCCCGGCGCCGCTGACCGCACCCAGGCGCAGCACCACGTCGAGCAGCAGGCCGACACCGACCGGGCGGAGGATGGGAGGCAGGGGCATGGCCCGCAGTGTCGCACCGCCGGGTCATCGCAGGCGCTCCTGGCGGGCGCAGGCCTGGATCAGGGTGTCCAGCCGGCGGGCGCGGGTGGCGGCCTGGCGGGCGGTGGTGACCCAGTGCAGCAGCGTCTTGCGGTAGCCGGGCGGGCAGGCATTGAAGTACGCCCAGGCCGGGGGGTGGGCGGCAAAGCGGGCCTGTTCGTCCGGCGTCAGTTGGGCGGTGCCGGTCTGCTCGTAGGCGTAGATGACGGAGCGGTCCTCGCGCCGGGCCTGAAACGCCGCCAGGCCGGCCGGCTGCATGCGACCCGCCACGATCAGGGCCTGTGCCTTGGCGATGTTGATGGCGCTCCAGACCGAGCCTGGACGACGCGGCGTGAAGCGGATGCGGTAGGACTGCTCGTCCAGGCGCTGACGCACGCCGTCGATCCAGCCCACGCACAGCGCCTCGTCCACCGACTCGGGCCAGGTCATGCTGGGCCGGCCCGAGCCGACCTTCCAGTAGCCCACGACCAGCTCCGGCGCGCTGGAGGCGTGCTGCCGGAGCCAGTCGCGAAAGGCGCTGGCGTCGGGGAAGAAGCGCGGCGACGGGCTCAGGCGAAGGCCCTCCGCCAGCAGGCCAGCTCAGGGCGGCAGTGCACGCCAGGTGGCGATGCAATGGCGCGCCAGCGCGGTGATCCAGGGTGGCTGGCGCGGCACGAAGGCCAGACCGTAGCGCGGGCTGACCACGTAGCCGGCGCGCACGAAGGCCTCCGGGTCCTGGGTGGCAACGAAGCCCTCCAGCGTGGTGAAGGGCACGGCCAGCGCGCCCAGGTGCAGCACTGCGCCAGGCTTGGTGACCTCTTCCAGGCGACCGCTGGCCTGGAAGCGGAACACCACATGGCCGTAGTCCAGCTCATGCAGGGCCACCGCATTGACGCCCTCGCGCTCGGGCGGGCCGCAGCGCGCGCGCACCTCGTCGGGCGTGGCACTGAAGGGCAGGTCGTCGACCGACAAATAGGGCTCCAGGCGCATGCAACCCATTCTGGTGCGTTGGCTGGATCACGCCATCCCCCTCGTGGAGGATGGGGCCGGGCGGGCCTCCAGCACCGCCCGGGCGAACTCGGGCAAGGTGTCGACCTGCGGCACATCGGTGGTCACGGGCGCGCCAGCGGGCCGCAGCCACACGCCCTGCACGCCGTGGCGGCGTGGGCCGCGGGCGTCCTGTTCGAGCGAGTCGCCGACCATGGCGATGGCCGAGAGGGGCAGGGAGAGCGCCTCACCCACGTGCTGCCAGAACGCGGCGGCATCCTTGCGGTGGCCGATCTCGGTGAAGCAGAAGATGTGGTCAAAGGGGGCGCGCAGCCCGGCGCGGGCCAGCGCGGCCTCGATCTGCGGTCGGCGCGAGATGCTGGCGTTGGTGGCGATCGCCAGCGGCAGCCGCCCTCGCAACAGGGCCAGCGCCTCGGCAGCACCGGGCAGCACCTGTACCACCGGCCACTGCGCCATGGGCCGGTCCTGTGGGCCATCTTCGGACATCAGCGTGCCACCCCAGTCGAGGCAGACCGCCTGCACCGGTGTCTGCAGTCTCATGGCCGGCGGCGCAGCAGCGCGGTGGCACGCGGCGGCGGCTCGTAGGGTTCGGGCCACCAGTCGATGGCCTCGGTGATGCGCTGCTGCGCGTCCAGCGTGAAGAAGCCGATGCCGGTCATCACCTGGCCGTTGACGTGGAAGTCGATGCGGCAGACGGCGCGCGGGCCCTCGCAGATCAGCTCGCGCACCTCGGCCCGCCAGTCGCCAGGCCAGGTGCGGAAGAGCTCGAGGTAGGCGGTGGCGCCCTCGGCGAACTCGCGCGTTTGCGGCACCTCGTAGCGCAGACCGGGGGCCAGCAGCGTGGCGAACGCGTCCCACTGGCGGGCATTGGCCAGCGCCCAGTGGCGCTCAAGGACCTGGCGGGTGGGGTTCATCGGGGGACTTCTCCTGGGCAGTGGCGCTGGGTGTCGGGCACGCGGTGCAGCGTGAACTCGGCGCCGGTGTCGAGGTCGCGGTAGCGGTGTTGCCGCTCGTCCAGCGCGACGATGTCGGTGCAGTAGCGCTGGCCCGGGGGCAGCCAGAAATTGGGCGTGGCCTGCTCGACCCAGTAGCACATGCGCTGACCCTGCAGGGTCCAGGTGCCGGCGCCGCGGAAGGGCTGAGGGTCGTCCAGCGCGCGGCCGCAGGCCTCGAAGCGGCCGTCGGCGGTGAAGCGGTCCCAGGCCCAGCAGCCGCTGCCCTCGGGGTTGCACCAGGTGCCCACCAGCGAGGGCGTGCCGCACCCGCCCAGCAACAGGCTGGCGAGGACGAGCAGGGCAGGGCGGCGGATCGGCATGGCGGGCTTGTACCGTGAGGGGCGCTGGCGGCAAAGACTGGATGAATATACAGTATTCATCCCCACGCGTCATCCCCATGCTGTCCGCCTACGCCGAGCTGCACTGCCGCAGCAACTTCAGCTTCCTCACCGGCGCCTCGCACCCCGAGGAGCTGGTGCAGCGCGCCCATGCGCTGGGCTACAGCGCGCTGGCGATCACCGACGAGTGCTCGCTGGCCGGCGTGGTGCGCGCCCATGTCGAGGCGCAGCGCCTGGGCCTGCACCTGGTGATCGGCGCCGAGATGCAGCTGCACCTGCCCGCCGTCAAGCAGGGCGCCGCGCCGCAGCCGCACGCCCGGTTGCTGCTGCACGCGCAGTCGCGGCGCGGCTACGGCAACCTGTCGCAGTGGATCACCGTGTGCCGCCGGCGCGCCGCCAAGGGCCAGTACCTGGCCCACCCGTCCGACCTGGAGGGCCGGGTGCCGCACGCGCCGCACCTGGCCGAGATCGGAAG
>JAFLDI010000153.1 GCA_017302485.1 Burkholderiales bacterium
GCTGCCGCCACCGGCCACCGCATTGAGAGCGCCAGCGGCCAGGGCGGCGGCCAGCAGCAGGATCCAGGTGTCCGGGCTCATCGGCCCGGATTGTCGCCGTCGCCGAGGAGCGTCAGGCAGTCGTCGAGCAGCGCATGCAGTTCGGTCACACGCGCCTCACCCAGGCGCGCGTTGAAGGCCAGCTGCGCCTTCTTCCAGGCGCGCTTGGCCTCGGCGTGCTTGACGCGGCCGGCGTCGGTGAGCTGCACCGAGCGCGAGCGGGCATCGTCGCCGGCGCCCACCGCCACCCAGCCCTGGGCCACCAGCGGCTGCAGGTTGCGCGTCAGGGTGGAAGCGTCCAGCGCCATCGCCGCGGCCAGCGCGGCCGGGCGCACCGGCGCCATGGCGGCGATGTGGCCCAGCAGCGAGTACTGCGAGGTCTTCAGCCCGACATCGGCCAGATGGTGGTCGTAATGGCGGCTGACCACCCGGTCGGCCTGGCGCAGCTTGAAATTGCTGCAGCCGCGCGGCGTGGCGGCTGGTGTCGCCGGGGTGACTGATGGGCGGGCGGCAGGCATGGTTATCATTGTACCTGCAATGATTGCATCTGCAATGGAATGGAGAACGACCGATGAGCACCGCCAGCCACGCCCTGCACGACGAGATCGCCGCCACGCTGGCGCGCTGGGAGGCCGATGAGGCGCGCGTGCGTGCCACGCTGGCGCCGCCGGGGGTCAACCGGCCGGCCGACGTGGCGCACCTGAGCGGGCTGGAGTTCTTCGCCGCCATCGGTCGCGGTGAGCTGCCCAGCGTGCCGATCGGCGCGTCGATGGACTTCTACCCGGTCGAGTACGAGTCCGGCCGCTTTGTCTTCCAGGGCCGGCCCAGCATCAGGTTTCTCAATCCGATGGGCACCATCCACGGTGGCTGGATCGCGGCACTGCTGGACTCGGCGGTGGCCTGCGCCATCCACACCACGCTGCCCGCCGGACGGGCGCAAACCACGGCCGAGCTGAAGATCAGCTACCTGCGCGCGCTGCTGCCCGACACGCCGCTGGTGCGTGCCGAGGGCAAGGTCATCACGGCGGGCCGCCAGCTGGGGTTTGCCGAGGGCCGGCTCTACGGCGCGGACGGTCGGCTCTACGCCCATGCCACCACCACTTGCGCGATGCTGCAGCCGCGCTGAGGCTCACCAGCGCAGCAGCTCAGCCAGCCGGGTGACGATCCAGCCGGCCTCGTCCTCGCGCAGACCGGAGTCGGGCACCGATAGTGCGTTCTGCATGCGGCCGAGCACAACGTCCTCGGCCAGACCGTCGTCGTGGTGCAGGGCCTGCGCAGTGGCCACCAGTTGCTGCGCCAGGTCCTCGCACAGCTCATAGCGCGCGCGCAGCTCTTCGACCAGCACCATCAGCTTGCCGCGCTGGCCCTGGTAGAGGGCGGCAAAGCTGTCGGGGATCCAGGGCAGCTGGTGGTTCGCGTCCATCACTGCAACTCGATCGTGGCGTGCACGATCTCCTCGTGCATGGCCAGGCGGCGGTGCACCTCGGCGGCGCTGAGACCGGGCGGTGCGACGAGCGAGATCGCGCAGGCGAAGCGTTCGCGGCCGACGCGCCAGACATGCAGGTCGGTGATGCGCGTGCCGTTCACCTCGACGACCTCGCGGATCTCGGCCACCACCGGATGATCCATCTCGCGATCGAGCAGCACCCGCGCGGTGTCGCGGATCAGGCCCTTGGACCACAGCGCCACCAGCACCGCGCCGACCAGGCCCATCGCCGGGTCCATCCAGGCCCAGCCCAGCCACCAGCCGGCACCCAGCGCGGCAATCGCCAGCACCGAGGTAACGGCGTCGGTCAGCACATGCAGCTGGGCGGAGCGCAGGTTCAGATCGTGGTGGTGTGCATGGCCGTGGGCGTGTGCGTGGGAATGGCCGTGGTCGCCGTCCAGCAGCCACGCGCTGCCCAGGTTAACCAGCAGGCCCAGAACGGCCACTGCCATCGCCTCGACATAGTGGATCGGTCGCGGATCCAGCAGCCGCTCGAAGGAGCCGACCACCATCAGCGCCGCCACCGCCAGCAGCAGCACCGCACTGGCAAAGCCGGCCAGCACCTCGATCTTCCAGGTGCCGAAGGCATAGCGCGGATCGCTGGCTTCACGGCGGGCCAGCGCGTAGGCGCCGGCCGCCAGGCCCAGCGCCAGCGCGTGCGAGCTCATGTGCCAGCCGTCGGCCAGCAGGGCCATCGAGTTGAACCACCAGCCGGCGGCAATTTCCAGCACCATGGTGGCCAGCGTCAGCCACATCAGCAGCCGGGTGCGGCGCTCGGCGGTGGGGTTGCCGTCGTCGTAGTCGTGGCTGTGCAGCCAGTCGGCCGCGCCGGAGTCCTGGGTCGTGCTCATCGAGCCATGTTCGCTCAGAACAGGTGCCCGACATTCAGCAGGGTCAGCACGCCGAGCAGCGCGAAGATCCCGGCCGCCACGGCGTGCACCAGGGGCATGTTGACGCGCCGCGCCACCGCATCGCCCAGGAACACTGCCGGCACGTTGGCCAGCATCATGCCCAGCGTGGTGCCGGCCACCACCGCCACCAGGTCGGGGTAGCGCGCCGCCAGCGCGACGGTGGCGATCTGCGTCTTGTCGCCCATCTCGGCCAGGAAAAAGGCCACCAGCGTGGTGCCGAAGACGCCCCAGCGCTGCGTGCCGCCCTCGGTCTCGCCGTCCAGCGAGTCGGGCACCAGCATCCACACCGCCATCGCCAGGAAGCCGCCGCCGATCACCCAGCGCAGCAGGTCCGGGCCCAGCTGGGCCGCCACCCATCCACCCACCGCGCCAGCCGCCGCGTGGTTGAGCAGCGTGGCCACCAGGATGCCCAGCACGATGGGGGCGGGGCGGCGGAACCTGGCGGCCAGCATCAGGGCCAGCAGCTGGGTCTTGTCACCCATTTCACCGAGGGCGACCAGACCGGTCGAGACGAGGAAGGCTTCCATGTGATGTCCAACAGGGGCCGGCACAGATCGCAATGACCACGGCGCCGCCCCGGCTCCAGTGGCGGCACGCGTGGTCAAAGGTCTTGCCAGACGGTTGAGGTTGCCCGCGCCATGGCCGCTTTCAGGCCAAGTGTGTTGACGTCGGGCCCCTGCCTTGCGCAGGGCGGCTACTCCCCCATGACAACGCCAGTGTAGCAGCCACCCTGAGGCGATCAGGGTTTATCCGGGCGCTGGCCTGTCTTGCGTCAAGGGCCTCACTGAATTAGATTACCGACCGGTCGGTTAATGAACAGACCCCACCCCCAAGGAGACACCCGATGGCCAAGCACGAACACCTGGCAAAGTCGATGGCGCTGCCGCCGATCACGCCGCAGCCCAACGTCTATCCGCTGAGCTGGCACGCCCACACGAAGAAGCTGGAAGACATCTGGGACGCCGCCCAGCGCGAGAACTGGGACCCGAAGAAGCTGCCCTGGGACAGCTTCGATGCCAGCAAGTACAGCTGGGAGGAGCGCGAGGCCATCGCCTACTGGTGGACCATCCTGTCGGTCTTCGACGCCTCGGCGCCGCCGGTGTTTGCCGCCGCCTTCATCAAGACCTATGAAGCGCACGAGGAAGACCCGGTGCGCCGCTGCTTCTTCAGCGTCACGCGCGACGAGCAGAACCACGAGCAGATCTGCGGCCTGGCGATCACCAAGATGCTGGAGCACCCGGACCCGCTGACCTATGTGCCCAAGACCGAGATCGGCCGCAAGGCGCAGCGCAACGCGCACTGGCTGTACTACAACGGCGGCCGCTACTGGAACGGCTACAAGAACGCCGTGCCCAAGTACAGCCTGGCCGTGCTGTTCAGCAGCTTCCTGATGGGCGAGATCGCCGCCGCCACGATCTTCCACCAGATGGCCGCCAAGTGCACCGAGCCGGTGTTCAAGGAGGCCTTCCGCAACATCGGCCGTGACGAGGGCCGCCACATGGCGATCTGCCTGTCGCTGATGGAGCGCGACTACCCGAAGATGGACCTGAGCGACAAGGCCCTGATCACCAAGCAGGTGCGCGCCGGCTTCCTGTTCCTGTCCGGCGTGCTGTTCGAGCCGCCTGAGGACTTCTGGGACATCCCCGCCGACTTTGTCACCTGGCAGCGCGAGATCGAGACCGTGGCGCGCAACGCCGGCTTCTACGTGCCGGAGTACGAGGCCAAGAAGGAGAACTGGAAGAACGCCATGCTCAACCTCAAGGGCGTGCTCGACAAGTACGGCATCCCCTTCCCGGCGATCCCCGAAGTGGGCATCACCGGCGAAGAGATCCGCGACGTCGACATGGTCGACATCATTCCTGTGTTCTGAGGCCTGGTGATGGGTGTGATCCGTCTGCATCCCAGCGGGCGCACGGTCGAGTGCGACAGCGGCCTGACCGTGCTGGAAGCGCTGGAGAAGGCGGGCTACGCCCTGCCGAACAACTGCCGCGCGGGGGCGTGCGGCGAGTGCAAGGTGAAGGTGGTCTCGGGCCACTTCGACCAGGGCTTCGTGCTGGACATGGCGCTCAGCCAGGATGAGCGGCGCCAGGGTTTCGGCCTGATGTGCATGGCCAAGCCGCTGTCGGACGAGCTGGTGATCGAATGGGGCACCGACGCCGCCGGCCCCAAGCTCTTTCCGCCGCGCGAGCAGCAGTACTACGTCGTCACCGACCGCGTGCCGCGCACGCCGCGCATCATCGAGCTGCGTCTGCGCCCGTTGGGCGAGCCGATGCGCTACTGGCCGGGTCAGTACGTGCAACTCGGCGACGCGGCGGCCGGCGCGCCGGTGCGCAGCTACTCGCTGGCCAGTGCGCCGCGCGAGGACGGCGAGATCACGCTGCAGATCACCAGGCAGGACGGTGGCACCACCAGCCGCTGGATCCATGAGCAGCTGCGGCCCGGCGAGCAGGTCAAGGTCAGCGGCCCGTACGGCACCTTCATCGGTGACCCGGCGGTGGACACGCCGGTGCTGTGCCTGGCGGCTGGCTCCGGCCTGGCGCCGATCCTGGCGCTGACCGAAGCGGCGCTGCGCCGCGGCTTCAAGCAGCCGGTGACGCTGCTCTACTCGGGCCGCACGCCGGAGGATGTCTACGACACCGGCCTGATGGGCTGGTGGAAGGCCAGGCACCGCGGTTTCAGCTACCAGCCCACGCTGACCGGCCCGGCGCCGGCGGACTGGGCGGGTCTGAGGGGCCGCATCCCGGCGCTGCTGCCCACGCTGTTCCCCGACCTGTCGGGCCACAGCGTGTTCGTCGCCGGCTCCACGGCCTTCGTCGACGACTGCGTGGCGGCGGCCCGTGTGCTGGGTGCGCGCGACGAGCTGCTGCACACCGAGGGCTACTTCAGCCAGGACCTGCCCGGCCGCTGAGCACTCAGCGCCGCGGGGCGCCGCGGCGCTGACGGGCCTGCCAGAGCGGCCGCTTGGCCTTGAGCTGGCGCTCGATGCCGTCATTGAGCACTTCACGCAGGCCCAGCACCTCGTCGAGGTGGCCGTAGATGCCGGGGAAGCGCAGGTCCAGCCACAGCCACAGCGTGCAGGCGCGCAGCGCCTGTTCCATGCGCTCCAGCCGGCTGTGGCTGTCCACCATGTCCAGGAACACCGGTCGGCCGGCCTGGCCGGTGGCGGCGTGCTGGTGGGCCCAGCTGTAGAAGTCCTGCAGCAGGTGCTCGGTGCGGGTGTCCACCGGCGCCTGGGCGTAGATGAAGCGCTCCTTCAGGCTGAGGCTGCCGGCCTGGGCATCGAGCTCCACCGCCAGGTCCAGCATCTGCTCCAGCTCGGCCACCTCGAAGTGGGCGTTGTCCAGCGCCAGTTGGTCCATGAACACGCTCAGCACCTCGTGCAGCCGCGACTTGCCCAGACGCTGCGAGATGGTGCTGACATGCCACCAGTTGGGCGCCACCGGTGCCTTGAAGTGGCGCGGCGCGCGCGGCGGGCGGGGCAGCAGCTCCTTGAGCGCGCGCGCCGCGCCGGGCTCGGCCTCGTGCAGCACGCCGGTGAAGCCTTCCTCATGGATGCCGTAGCGACCGGCGCGGCCGGCGATCTGGTGCACCTCGGACTCGGTCAGCGCGCGGTCACCCACACCGTCGAACTTGGTCATGGTGCTGAACAGCACGCGGCGGATCGGCAGGTTCAGCCCCATGCCGATGGCGTCGGTGGCCACCAGGATGTGCGACTCGCCGCCGGCGAAGCGCTCGGCCTCGCGCCGGCGCACCTCGGGCGGCAGCGCACCGTAGATCACGCTGACCGGGTGGCCGTTGGCGGCGATCTGGTCGCGCAGCATCAGCACGTCGCGGCGGCTGAAGGCCACCACCGCGTCGCCCTTCTTCAGCGTGGCCAGCGCCACCGGGCCGGGCAGCAGCTGCACATGCTGCTTGCGCTGGAACTGGCGCACCTCCACCGCCTCTCCGCACAGGCCCAGCAGGGTCTCGATGGCCGGCACCGCATAGGCCGAGCAGATCACGATCACCTCGCGCGCCGGCACGCCGACGATGGCCTGGGTCCAGGCCCAGCCGCGCGAGGCGTCGAAGATCATCTGCGCCTCGTCGATCACCGCCACATCCAGCACCTCGCGGGTGCCGACCATCTCGATCGTGCTGCTGACCACGCGCGCGCCGTCGGCCGGCTGGTTCTCCTCGCCGGTCAGCAGGCTGCAGGGCACGCCACGCGCCACCAGCCGGTCGCGCCCCTCCAGAGCCAGCAGGCGCAGCGGCGCCAGATAAGCGCCGTCGAGTGCGCCGGCCAGCTTCTCGAAGGCGGCGTGGGTCTTGCCGCTGTTGGGCGGGCCCACGTAGAGCGTGACCTTGCGCTTCAGCTGCCGCGCCAGCGGGAAGCTGTCGGGGTAGCCCTGGAAGGCCAGCTCGTGGGTCAGGCTGGACAGCGTCTGCTGCTCGCCCACCTGCCGCTCCCAGCGGTCCTGGGCGCGGGTGCAGGCGGCTTTCAGCTCGTCGGCACTGCCGGCTCGCGAGAGCTCAGCCTGCAGGCGCGGCAACAGCGTGTCCATCGCAGCCTCGTCGCACCAGGCGCTGCGCTCGGCCAGGCTGTCGATGTGGGCGGCGACCTCGGCCGCGTGGGGGCAGGGCGGGGCATCGGCCAGACCGCCCAGAAGCGCGCGCTTGTCGCCATGGCGGAAATAGGCCCAGACCACCTCGGCGTCCACCGGTGCGCGGTAGGCGATCTGCAGCGTGCCCGGCTTGGCCCAGGCGGCCCAGCGCAGCGGCAGCGGCGCGCGGTACTGGCGCTCCCAGCCTTCGCCCTGGCCGTGGGCCGTGTCGCGGGTGATGCCCAGGGCCTCCAGCGTGGCGTGGCGCTCGACCATCAGCGCACGCGTCTCGCGGCCCACGCCCAGTTCGTCCAGGTGGCGCAGCGCGGCATCGATCAGACCGGGCGCGATCCAGCGGCTGGGCCGCTGGTGCGGCACCGCCTTCTGCAGCAGGATCAGGCCGCGCTCGTCCAGGTGGCGCTCGAAGCCGGGCGCGGCTTCATCGAGGAAGTCGGCCGGCTTGACCACCTGCGGCAGGGTGTAGGCCCCCTGGCGAACGCG
>JAFLDI010000154.1 GCA_017302485.1 Burkholderiales bacterium
GGCATGGGCGGCCTGAGTGTCAAGGAGGATGGACCTGAGTCGTGCAAGGCAGCCCGGACCTTACGCCCAAACCGGTGGGCAGGTGCTGCACGGGGGTTCCCCGCGCGGTGCGGCCTGTCTGCAGGCCTCCCTGGGCCGGCCGGCGCGTGCCCTTTTCGTGACCCGCTTCACGGCCTGGGCCCTGGCGTCGGAAATCCCGGCTCAAGTGACCCGGTCGCTCGGCCGATACCGAGCACGACGAACCGGGGATCCCGGCCCCATGCCTTTGGAGTGCACTCCTTGAACCTGTCCAAGCTGTTTCATCGCCTGTGCCTCACCGTGCTGGGCATCTTGTGGCTGGCGGCGTCCGCCGCGGCCCAGTCCAGCAAGCTGGCGCCCGATCTGCAACCTTATGCGGATGGCCGCTCGACGGCCCAGCCGGCCGTCACCTGGGCGCTGGAGAAGAAACCCAGCCCGCTCGTCAAGGTGCTGATCGTCGCTGCCAGCGCCGACAGCACGCTGGCCGCGTTGCGCGCGGAGGTGCTGGCCTGCGGCGGTTCAGTGCACCACAACTACCTGTCCACGCGGGCACTGGCGGCCATGGTGCCGGCCTCGGCACTCAGCCGACTGGCGGGGCGTGCCGATGTGGTGGCCATCCTGCCCAACCGGGCGGTGACGCGCCAGGCCAGCCTGCTGGAGACCGCGGCGGGCGACGGCGTCGCTCTGGCGGCGCTGCCCAATGGCACGGCCTACGATGGCCGAGGCGTGGGCATCGCGGTGCTGGACTCGGGCATCGACTTCAGGCACCGGCATTTCACCGATGCCGCCGGCCGTTCACGGGTGACGCTGGCGGTTGACATCGTCACGCTGTCGCGGCGCCTGCTGGGCGAGGGCTGGAGCACCGGCAAGGACTACTCGGCCGTCTCGCGCGCAGGCGTGGACGGCACCCGGTACCGTCAGTTGTTCGACAAGCTCGCGCCGCTATCGCCGACGCCAGATCCCTATGGGCACGGCACCGTGGTTGCCGCCGCGGCGGCCGGCAATGGCCGCTACCAGACGCCCGATGCCAGCGGAGTGGCCACGGGGGCCTCGCTGGTCGACGTGCGCGTGCTGGACGCGCACGGCAGCGGCAACCTGGCCGATGTGCTGCTGGGCATGGACTGGGTGCTGCAGAACGCGCGACTGGCCGGCATCCGCGTGGTCAATCTGAGCCTGGGCGGCGCCTCCACCGACAGCTTCGTGAACGATCCGCTGGCGCGCGCCGCGCGCAGTGCTTCGGCGGCCGGGCTGGTGGTGGTGACATCTGCCGGCAACGCCGGCCGCAACGCGGCGGGGCAGGAGACCTATGGGGCCATCTCGTCGCCTGGCAGCGATCCCTCGGTCATCACCGTCGGCGCATCGAATCCCCTGGGTACCGGCCCGCGGCGCGACGACACCGTCACCGGCTTCAGCTCGCGCGGTCCCACCCGCGGCAGCCTGGTGATGGCCAGCGGCCGGCGTTGGGTCGATCAACTGCCCAAGCCGGACCTGGTGGCCCCGGGCAATCGCATCATCGGCGCGCTGGGCGCCGACCGGGACGGCCGCTGGAACCTGCTGGCGCGGAATCATCCGGAGCTGACGGCGGTGAGCGGCGCCACCCAGGCGCGCGGGCAGGCGCTGATGACGCTGTCGGGCACCTCGATGGCGGCCCCGGTGGTGGCCGGCGCCGCGGCCGTGCTGTTGCAGGCCAACCCCGGGCTGACACCGCCGCTGGTCAAGGCCATCCTGCAGTACACCGCGACGCCGCTGACTCAGGGCAACCTGCTGCAGCAGGGCACGGGTCAGGTCAATGTGGCTGGCGCGGTGGCGCTGGCGCTGGCGCTGCGCACCGACATCGCTGCCGCCGCCGAGGCGGGCCGTCTGGCCCCGGGAGCCAGCCTGGTGGCGTTGGGCAAGACCCTGCCCGCGCCGCAGACGGTGCTGGACGGCGTGGCGCGGCCATGGAGCCAGATCGTCACCTTCGGCGGCACCCGTCTGGCAACCGGTCTCGAAGCCGTATCGCGTTGGCAGCCGGTGTTTGACGGGCGTGTGAGCTGGGCCCGTGAGCTGGTGCTCCGACGCGACATCGTCTGGCAGCCGGCCTCGCTCAAGGATGGCGTTCCGGCGCGCACCGTGCCGGCCTCGATCGTCGAGCGCCACGCCAGTGCGCAGCGGCTGCTCAGCGGCGGCGTGCGGATGCTCGACACCGTGTCGGCCTCGGCCAAGGATGGCAGCGCCGTGCTGCTGATGCCCGTGCGGCAACTGGCCTCGCTGGCTGCATCGGGCGAGGGGCTGCGTCTGGTCAAGGGCTACACCTTCACCGGATACGGCATCGCCGCCGAGGGCTTTCTGTTGAGCGAGGGCTTCTTGCTCAGTGAGGGCTTTTTGTTGAGCGAGGGGTTCCTTCTCAGCGAAGGCTTCCTGCTGAGCGAGGGCTTCCTGCTGAGCGAGGGTTTCCTGCTGAGCGAGGGTTTCCTGCTCAGCGAAGGCTTCCTGCTCAGCGAGGGTTTCTTGTTGAGCGAGGGCTTCCTGTTGTCCGAGTCGACCAGCGACAGGGCCGGCCTGCAGGACCGCAGCTGGGCGGGCGACTGAGCGACGGCGTCGCTGGCTGGCGAAAGCGCCGCCTGAATGCGGCCTGGCAGGCACAGGGGCTCAAGTTTGAGCGCCTGGGTACCGATCCTGAAGGAAGACCACCGGTACCGCCACGATGACAGCCCCGCTCCCAGTTCCCCCACCGCCGGCCCCAGGCCGCGGGCCGCTGGCACGGTTCCAGGCGACGCACCTGCACGATTACAGCCGCCCCTCGGTCCGCCTGTGGTGGGTGATTGCCCTGGCGGGTGCCTTGTCGCTGGCATTGGCCCTGGTCGAGTTCATGCTGTGGCCGGCGCAGCGGCAGGTGCAGGTGCTGGGCGCGCTGGGCCTGGTCGTGGCGGCGGCGCTGCTGTCGGTGCAACTGCCGCGCTCGACCTACTCGTTCAGCGTGGCCGACGCGTTCAACTTCAGCTTGCTGGCCCTGTTCGGCCCGGCCGCAGCGGTGTTGGGCGCCGGGGTGGAAGGGATCGTCGGGACCATGCGGACCTCCAGGCGCCTGTCCAGCCGCGTGGCCAGCCCCGCAGCTGCCATGGCCAGTTGGTCGATCGCCGGAGCGGCGCATGCCGCGATCGACGCCGGCCTGACCCAGGCGGGGCTGGCGCCGGCGATGGCCGTCTCGGTCGCGCTGCTGGCGGCGTCGGTGCTGACCTATGTCGGCACCACGCTGCCGCTGATGGCGATGATGACCCTCAAACGACACCAATGGCCGAGCGCGGCGGGCTGGCTGCAAGGCACAGCCTGGGTCGGTGGTGTCTACATCGGCTCGGCCCTGCTGGCAGCGGTGGCCTGGTTGCTGGCGCGCCAGCACGGGGCCGGCCTGATGGCCTTGCTCGGTGGGGCTGTGCTGGGCGTCCTGGCGCTGGTGCGTGTGACGCTGGCGCACCAGGAAGCCGAGCATGCGCGCCAGGAGCAGTGCATCGACCAGGCGCGGCGCGAGGCCGAACTGAACCAGCAGCGCTTCAGTGCGGCCTTCACGCATGCCGCTGTGGGCATGGCGATCGCCGATGCGCGGGGCCGCCTGTTGCGTGCCAACCAGGCCCTGGCCGCACTGCTGCGATCGCCACAGGACATGCTTCCAGGGCGCCCGATGATCGACCTGCTGCACACGGCCGATCACGCGGTCTTCGAGCGCATGACGCTGGAGATGGCGGCCCACGCGCGCAATGATTTCGCGATCGAGCTGCGCTGCAGCACGCCCGGCGGCGCCGACACCTGGGTGATGATGCATTGCGGCCGCTTCGCCGACCCGGGCGGCGATGGCAACGCCCTGATCTACCAGTTGCACGACGTCAGCGCACGGCGGGCTGCCGAGGCGCGCCTGCAGCACATCGCCTACCACGACAACCTCACCGGCCTGGCCAACCGGGCGCGCTTCCACGAGCAACTGGAGGCCGCTGTCGAGCAGAGCCTGGTTGATCCGCAGCGCTGCTTTGCGGTGATGTTCCTGGACCTCGACCGCTTCAAGATCGTCAACGACAGCCTGGGTCACGAGGCCGGCAACCTGATGCTGCGCGAGGTGGCGCGACGCCTGCAGGCCTGCGTTCGGCCCTGCGACATGGTGGCGCGCCTGGGTGGCGACGAGTTCGCCGTGATGCTGCTCGGTCTGCAGGACAGCGCGGACGGATTGCGACTGGCGCAGCGCATGCTGACCGATCTGATGCAGCCGCTGGCGGTCTGCGGCACAGAGCTGGTGCCGGGCGCCAGCCTGGGCATCACCTTCAGCGACCTGGGCTACCGCACGGTGGACGAGCTGCTGCGCGATGCCGATGTGGCGATGTACGAGGCCAAGGCAGCCGGGCGCGGCCGGGTGGCGATCTTTGACCGCTCGATGCACGAACGCATCGCCTATCGCCTGGCGCTGGAGGCCGACCTGCGCCGTGCGATCGCCGACGAGCAGCTGTCCCTGGTGTACCAGCCGCTGTACGTGATCGATGGTTGCCGTCTGGCCGGCTTCGAGGCGCTGGCGCGCTGGCACCACCCGGTGCGTGGCGCGGTCAGTCCGGCCGAGTTCATCGCGCTGGCCGAGGAATCGGGCCACATCGAGGCCCTGACCACCTGGCTGATCGGCCAGGCGGTGGCGCAGATGGCGCAGTGGCATCGGCTGGCGCCGCACCTGGAGCACGCCACCATGCACCTGAACCTGTCGGGCCGCGACCTGGTGCGCACCGACATCGTCGACACCGTGCGCGAGGCCTTGGTGCGCCACGGCCTGCCGCCGTCACGTCTGACCCTGGAGATCACCGAAACCGTGCTGATGGAGCGCCTGGATCTGGCGCTTCAGACCGTGCGCGGCCTGCGCGAGCTGGGGGTGCGGCTGTCGATCGACGACTTCGGCACCGGCTACTCGTCGCTGAGCTATCTGGGCACGCTGCCGATCGACAGCCTGAAGATCGATCGCTCGTTCGTGATGCAGCTGGAGCACACGCCACAGAACATCGAGATCGTGCGCGCCGTCATCACCTTGGGGCATGCGCTGGGCAAGCGTGTGATCGCCGAAGGCGTGGAAACGGCAGCCCAGCTTGAACTGCTGCGCGAGCTCGGGGCGGACGAGGCGCAGGGCTACCTGCTGTCGCGGCCGGTCACAGCGGCCGCGGTGCCCCGCCTGCTGTACACGCCGGCCATGGCCTGAGCGGGTCAGGCCGGGAAGTCGCCGTCGCCGAACAGTGTCAGAGCCTGCGAGCCCAGGCGCTCGCGGTAGGACTTGCGCGAGAAGAGCTTGGTCTGGGCCTCGGGCGGCAGGTCGGTGATGTTGATCACGTGGCGCGCGATCAGGGCGTCGATCACGTCTTCCAGCACGCGCACGAAGTCGGCATCCAGGCGCTGGAAACTGGCGCCGCTGCCGACGAAGGCCTGCACCTCGGCATGGTCGTCGCTGAGGAACTCGGCGTCGCCGGAGGGGGCGTCGCGGTGCAGGCTGGCCAGGCGGCCTTGCTCGTCGCGGATGACGTAGGGCATGCGCTGACTATAGCGGTGCCCACGGGACCGGAGAAGCGACCTTCGTCACAGCGTGCCGTAGCTGTGCAGGCCGCTGAGGAACATGTTGACGCCCAGGAAGGCGAAAGTGGTGACCACCAGCCCGCCCAGCGACCACCAGGCCGCCGCATGACCGCGCAGGCCCTTCATCAGGCGCATGTGCAGCCATGCGGCGTAGTTCAGCCAGACGATCAGCGCCCAGGTCTCCTTGGGGTCCCAGCTCCAGTAGCCGCCCCAGGCCTCGGCGGCCCAGAACGCACCCAGCACGGTGGCAATGGTGAAGAAGGCAAAGCCCACGGCAATGGCCTTGTACATCACGTCGTCCATCAACTCCAGCGAAGGGCTGCGCGCATTGACCGTGCCGCGCGCCAGCACCATCAGGCCGAACAGCGCGATCAGGCCGCCCAGCAGCGTGGCGCTCTTCTTCAGCGCGGGCGCCAGCTCGGCCGGACCCAGCACCCAGCCGGCCAGCACGGCCAGCAGCACCGCGCCGGGCAACCACACCAGGCCGGTCCACAGGGCGCGGGGCGTGGCGGTCTTGAGCAGGTAGGCGAGCGCCACCATCGCGGCCAGTGCAAAGGTGCCATAGCCGATGAAGTTGGCCGGCACGTGCAGCTTCATCCACCAGCTCTGCAGGGCCGGCACCAGCGGCTGGATCTCGTGGGCCTCGCGCGCCACCGTGTACCAGAGCAGGAAGGCCACCGAGGCGCTGATCACCAGCATCACGAAGCCGCCCAGCGTGCGCACCTGGTAGTGCGCCTCGTAGTACAGGTAGAACAGGGCTGTCATCCAGGCGAACAGGACGAAGACCTCGTAGAGATTGCTGACCGGGATGTGGCCGATGTCGGGGGCGATCTGGTGGCTTTCGAACCAGCGCACGAAGGTGCCCACCAGGGCCATGAACACCGCGGCCCAGGTCAGGCGCGAGCCGATGCGCAGCGCGGCGTTGTCGTCGCCCCGCGCAAAGAAGCCCATCCAGTAGAACAGCGTGGCCATGAAGAACAGCGTGCTCATCCACAGGATCGCGCTCTGGCTGGACAGCAGGTACTTGAGCCAGAACACCTGCTCCGCGGCGGCCAGGTCGGCACCGAAGCCGTCGGTCTGGCGCTGGTACAGCGCGATGGCCAGCAGCACCGTGGCGCCCACCGCCAGGCTCAGCGCGCGCAAGGGCCGCCAGAACCAGCCCAGGGCCACCAGGGTCGGCACGCTGCCCACCAGGATGGCGCGCTCGTAGCCGTCCATCGAGGCGCCGTAGCGCTGCCAGGCATAGCCGGCGCCCAGCAGCAGCAGCGCGGCAAAGATCCAGTCGAAGGCGTTGCGGCCGGCCAGCAGTCCAGGCTTGCCAAGGTCGAGCGTGGTGGTGTTCATTGGGGCTTGTCTCCGGAGCCGGCGAGCAGGGCGCTGCGCAGGCGGTCGAAATCCTGGTCGATGTCGAGGGTGCGGCGCGGCGTGGACATGGCCAGTTGCACCCGCGTGTGGCCGGGGCGTTCGCGGTCGTCGGACAGCCAGATCCACAGCCGGCGCTCGCGGATGTAGAGCATGGCGAATACGCCGATGATCAGCAACACCGCGCCCAGGTAGACCAGGGTCTTGCCAGGGGCTCTGGCCACCTGGAAGACGCTGGCCTGGACCTGCTCGAAGCCATCGAGCTGCAGCATCACCGGCGCCGCGTAGAAGGTGGCGTCCGACAGCGACAGCACGGCTTGGGTCAGGAAGCGTTCGGTCTCGGGGCCGGCGGGCAGCGGCGGCTGGGCAGCACGTCCACGCGAGATCTGCGCCAGCTCGTAGAAGGCGCCGTTGAGGATGCGCAGCAGCACCTCGGCCACCTTCTGGCGTTC
>JAFLDI010000155.1 GCA_017302485.1 Burkholderiales bacterium
GGCCGAGGTGCCGCTGATCGAGCGCGCCCGCTTCTTCGGCAACCCGTCCAAGGTGGCCGGCCGCATCAGCCCTGATGGCCGCTGGCTCAGCTGGATCGCGCCGCGCGACGGCGTGCTCAACATCTGGGTCGCGCCGGTCTCCGATCCCAAGCAGGCCCGCGCCCTCACCGCCGAGAAGACCCGCCCGATCCGCTCGTACTTCTGGGCCCCTGATTCGCAGCGCATCCTGTTCATCAACGACAAGGGCGGCGACGAGAACTACCTGCTCTACGGCGTGGACCTGGCCGGCGGCGAGCCGCGCAACCTCACCCCCTTCGAGAAGACGCGGGTGGAGATCATCAAGATCAGCCGCCAGCGCAAGGACCGCATCCTGCTGGGCATCAACAACCGCGACCCGCGCTGGCACGATGTCTACAGCCTGGACCTGGCCAGCGGCGCGCTCAGCCTGGTGCTGCGCAACGAACAGGGCTGGGCCGGCTTCCATGCCGACGAGCAACTGCAGTTGCGCCTGGCTGAAAAGTCGCGCCCCGACGGCGGCACCGACTACCACCGCCTGCAGGACGGCCGGGTCGAGCCCGCCGTGTTCACCAGCGTGCCGATGGACGACTCGCTGGCCACCGGCCCGCGCGGCTTCAGCACCGATGGCCGCACCCTGTTCTGGACCGACTCACGCGGGCGCGACACCGCCGCCCTGGTGGCCCAGGACCTGGACAGCGGCGCCACCCGGGTGGCGGCCGAGGACAAGCGTGCCGACATCAGCAGCGTGCTCTTCGACCTGGAGGATGGCCGCCCCGTGGCCTGGGAGGTCAACTACCTGACGCCCGAGTACCTGGCCAACAACATGGAGGTGGGCATCGACCTGCTCCTGCTGTACCGCAAGCTCAAGAGCGACTTCAAGATCACCTCGCGCAGCGACGACGACCAACGCTGGGTGCTGAGCGTCGACCCGGTGACCGCTCCGGCCTACACCGTGCTGTACGACCGCGAGAAGCGCAGCCTGACCCCGCTGTTCACCAGCCGCCCCGAGCTGGAAGGCGCGCCGCTGGTGCCCATGCACGCGCTGGAGCTGAAGGCGCGCGACGGCCTGACCCTGGTGAGCTACCTGTCACTGCCCAAGTCCGCCGATCCCAAGGGCAGCGGCCGGCCCGCCCAGCCGGTGCCCCTGGTGCTGCTGGTGCATGGCGGCCCCTGGGCGCGCGATGACCACGGCTACAACAGCCACCACCAGTGGCTGGCCAACCGCGGCTATGCGGTGCTGTCGGTCAACTTCCGCGGCTCCACCGGCTTCGGCAAGGCCTTCACCAGCGCCGGCGACCTGCAATGGGGCCGTCGCATGCACGACGACCTGCTGGACGCCGTGGACTGGGCGGTCAAGAACGGCATCACCACCCGCGAGCAGGTGGCCATCATGGGCGGCAGCTACGGCGGCTACGCCACGCTGGCCGGCCTGACGGTCACGCCCACCGCCTTCGCCTGCGGCGTGGACATCGTCGGGCCGTCCAACCTGTTCACCCTGCTGGAGGCCATCCCGCCCTACTGGGAGAGCTTCCGCCAGCAGCTCTACCGCCGCATGGGCGACCCCACCACCGACGCCGGCAAGGCCCTGCTCAAGGAGCGCAGCCCGCTGACCTATGCCGAGCGCATCGTGCGCCCGCTGCTGATCGGCCAAGGCGCCAACGACCCGCGCGTGAACGTGCGCGAATCCGACCAGATCGTGCAGGCCATGGCCGAGCGCAAGATCCCGGTCACCTATGTGCTCTTCCCCGACGAGGGCCACGGCTTCGCCCGCCCGGTCAACGCCATCGCCTTCAACGCCGTGACCGAGCACTTCCTGGCCCGCTGCCTGGGCGGCCGCGCCGAGCCCATCGGCGACACGCTCAAGGCCTCGACCGCGCAGGTCAAGCACGGGGCGGCGTACACGCCGGGGGTGGTGCAGGCGCTGGGCACCCGCTGATCAGCGGCGCCGCCCGGACAAGGGCGGCATCGCGGTTGAAGCCGCTGGCGCTCAGCGCCGCGACAGCTTCAAGCCGGACAGCAGCCTCGACAGCCTGCCGGGCGTGCCCAGGACAGGCGCTGCAGCTGTTGTCCGGTCCGCTGGCTGTGCATGGGTCGGCGGGTGCGGCAACGGGCGCAGCGGCACCACCTTGGCGGCCAGGCGCAGGCTGGCAGACAGCGGTTCTGCCTTGGGCTGAGGGAAGAAGACCGGCTCAGCCCAGCTCAGCAGCGGCTGCCACTGTTCGCGGTCGGTGGCCCCCACGTTGTCGGGCATGTCGAAGAGGCTGATGCCGTTTTCCACCGCCCGCACGTAGATCTGCGCCATGCGCAGCGAGGCGATGTAGGGGATGTTCACGCTGGCTGCCCACTCGGCGGTGATTCGCTCCACGTGGGTGCGCGCATCCACCCGCATGCCAATGGCCGCCACCCGGCACTGGCCCTTCATGATGCGTGGCTGACTGCGCAACTCGTTCCAGCAGTCCGAGGCTGATTCGCGGTCAAACACCGACCCCCCCACCGGCAGCAAGATGGCATCGGCCGCCATCACCACCCGGGCCAACCCCAGGCCATGCAGCCCGCCGGGCGTATCCAGCACCAGGTGCTGCGTGCCCAGTGCCGGGCGCGCCAGGCGCGCTGAATCACCCACCCAGCCTGCCACTTGCGGCGCTGCCGACGGCCGGCGCGCCAGCCACACCCGCATCGACTGCTGGTGGTCCAGGTCCCCCAGCGTGACCGAGTTGGTGCGGCGCGCCAGGTACACGGCCAGATTGGTGGCCACGGTGCTCTTGCCACTGCCCCCCTTGCGACTGACGACTGCCAAAGTGCCCATGGCCGGCGAGGTTACTTTGACTTACATGTGCGATCAATCGGTGAATGCGTCCGGGGTGCCGCAAACCGTGCCGCTTGTCGCGCTTTGCCTCCAGACGCCGTGCAACCTGGCTCGAAACGTGCTGCATTTTGTGGAGGCCGTCGGCCTTGCCTGGTGGGCCCACCTCGCCAGAGGTCGATTGCACGATAGACTCGGCCCACTGTGGCGCCACGCCCTCTGCGGCGTGAAAACTAAACGAAACCGCGCCGACAAACCCACATCCGCTGCATGTTCGAGGAACCCACTGCCCGCAAGCGCTTCCTGAGCGCTCCGCCGTCTGTTGCGTCCGCCGTGGCCGCCCTGATGGAGCCCGCCGTGGCCGGCTTGTCGCTGGCCTGGGCGCATTCGTTCTACCGCGTGCCGTTTGAAGGGCCATCCACGGCGCTGCTGGCGCTGCTGGTGGTGCTGCTGTTTCCGGGCGTCAACCGCTTCGGCCAGACCGGCGTGGGCGTGGTGATTGACACCGTGCTGTCGTGGGTGGGCGTGCTGGCCGTGCTGGCCCTGCTGGGCTATGCCACAGACTCCCTCAAGCAGTTTGACCAGCACATGCTGCTGGTCTGGGCCGTGACCACGCCCGTCATCCAGCTGCTGCTGACCGTGGTGGGCACCAGTTGGATGCGCCACCAGGCCAGCCTGCCCAGCGCGCGACGGCCTGCGGTGATCATCGGCGCCAACCGTGGCGGCCTGCGGGTGGCGCAGATGCTGCGCGCCCGCCGCTCGTTCGGCCATGACCTGCTGGGTTTCTTCGATGACCGCGCCCCCGACCGCACCGAGCTGCCCCCCGATGGCAAGCTGCTCGGCCGCCTGGCCGACCTGCCCGCCTACATCGACGCCCACGGCGTGGCCGATGTCTTCATCACCCTGCCGCTGACCTCGCAGCCGCGCATCCTGAACCTGATGGAGAGCCTGCAGAACACCACCGCCTCACTGCACTTCGTGCCTGACGTGTTTGGCGTGAACATCATCCAGGGCCGGCTGGCCGACATGGGCGGTGTGCCGGTGGTGGGCCTGATCGTCACGCCCTTCACCGGCGTCAACCGGCTGATCAAGCGGGCCAGCGACATCGTGCTGTCGGCATTCATCCTGCTGCTGATCTCGCCCATCCTGGCCGGCGTGGCGCTGGGCGTGAAGCTCAGCTCGCCCGGGCCGGTCATCTTCAGGCAACGCCGCACCGGCCTGGACGGCGAGGTGATCGAGGTCTACAAGTTCCGCTCCATGGTGACGCAGGACAACGGTCCGGTGGTGCAGCAGGCCACCCGCGACGACCCGCGCATCACCCGCTTCGGCGCCTTCATCCGCCGGACATCGCTGGACGAGCTGCCACAGTTCATCAATGTGCTGCAGGGCCGCATGAGCATCGTCGGTCCGCGCCCGCATGCCGTGGCCCACAACGAGCAGTACCGCCGCATCGTCAAGGCCTACATGGCGCGCCACAAGGTCAAGCCGGGCATCACCGGCTGGGCCCAGGTGAACGGCCTGCGCGGCGAGACCGACACCGTCGACAAGATGGCCCGCCGGGTCGAATACGATCTGGAGTACCTGCGCAACTGGTCACTGGGCCTGGACCTGCTGATCATCGCCCGCACCGCCAAGCTGATGTTCTTTGACCGCAGCGCCTACTGACCCCCACGCCATGCACCTTGTTGCCCTGTCTCCCCTGGCCGCCGCGGCCCTGCTGGCCGCCCCCGTCGCCCACGCCGAAGGCAACCCCTGGGCCTTGGGCAGCAGCCTGAACCTCATCCACGACAGCAACGTTCTGCGCGCCCCCGGCGCACTGGCGCAGTCGGACACCATCGCCACCCTGGGCGTGCAGGGCCAGCTGGACCAGCGCTTTGGCCGCCAGCACCTGCTGCTCGATGCCCGGCTGGACCGCAGCCAGTACCAGGACCGCAGCGACCTGGACTACACCGGCTTCAAGGTCAACGCCCGGCTGGACTTCGAGCCTGGCGAGCGCCTCTTCGGCGCACTGACGCTGGACAGCACCCAGGTGGCGTTCAACTACGACCCCGCCAGCGGCAACACCCCCACCGCCCAGAACCTGGAGCGCACCCACCGCCTGGCCTTGCGCATGAAGCAGGGCGTGGTCACCCGCTGGACCCTGGAGGGCGGCTTCGACGCCCTGCGTCGCGACGAATCCACCCCCGATTTCGCCTACCGCGAGCTGCAGCGCGACTCGGCCGACCTGGGCGTGCGTTACCAGCATTCGCCCGACCTGAGCGTGGGCGCGCTGGTGCGCCACAGCTGGGGCCGCTACCCCAACGTCGGCGCCACCGGCGACGACTTCCGCCGCACCGACCTGGAGGCCTCGGCCACCTGGCAGGTCAGCGGCGCCAGTGCGCTGGACCTGCGCCTGACGGGGGGCAGCGAGCACCACACGCCAACGACCACGCGGAGTTTCTCCAGGTGGAGCGGCTCGGCCCAATGGCGCTGGCAACCCACCGGCAAGCTCAGCCTGAGCACCCGCCTGGCGCGCGACAGCGACACCGGCAGCAACGACACGGTGTTGCTGGGCACCTACAGCGATGCCCGGGTTCGCACCACTTTGGAGCTCAGTGGCGTGTGGCAGGCCACCAGCAAGGTGCGCGCCTTCACCCAGTTGTCGGCCTCGCGGCGGTCTTTGGACGCCAGCCTGCAGGCGCAAAGCCTGGGTGCCGGCCACGACACCACCCAGATCGCCCGCCTGGGCCTGGACTACCAGATGCTGCGCAACTTCAGCCTGGGCTGCAGCCTGGCCAGGGAGAAACGCGATGTGAGTGGTAACTCATTGGGCCTGAGCTACGCCTACGCTGCCACCACGGGCAGCTGCTTTGCCCAGATCTGGCTGCGCTGAGCCCTGGCTCGCCGCGGTGTGAACGGAAATTGCTCATTTGTTCACGCCCGGGCCTGGCGTGCGGGTGGGAGCCCCCTAAGGTGCAGGCGACACGACGGTTTACCGCCCATGGTTGCATCCCTTAACATCCCGTCCAACAAGTCGCCAGTCATGGCGGAGTGTTTTTTTGACTCAAAATCTTTGGAGGTACACATGACCAAAACCAAGAAGTTCCTGGGCGCGCTGGCCATGGTGGCCTCGCTGGGCGCGGTGGCACCGGTCCAGGCCCTTGAGGCCCTGGGCACCGGCCCGGCTCTGTACGACATCGGTCCCATCAACAATGACCGCACGTTCCGGCTGTTCCTGATGCCCGGCACCTACTCGTTCGACCTGTTCCTGGTCAACAAGGACGACGGCTTTGACCGCGTGTGGTTCTCGACCGAGCAGAACAACTCGTCGACCGACGTGACCGACTTCAAGCTGGCCACCATCCGTGACCACGTGCCCAGCGGCGGCGAAAAGGCCTCGACCAAGTTCGAGTTCACCGTGACGGGCACCACGCGCAAGGCCGTGTACATGATGCTGGACGTTGAAGGCCTGGTGGCCGGCTCGCCCACCAAGGGCACGCTGAACGTGACCGCCGTCCCTGAGCCCGCCTCCACCGCGCTGTTCCTGGCCGGCCTGGGCGCCATGGGCCTGCTGGCCCGTCGCCGCCAGACCCGCGGCTGATCGTCGGCCTTGACGCACACGCAGCAGCACCTGGCTGCTGCCCAAGCCCCGGCCTGCCGGGGCTTTTTCTTTGGGGCGCCCAGCCCCGCAACCACTTCCTGCCCACCTCTGTTGGCGCAGCGCGCCTCGTGAATTTGTAGGTCGCCCCCATTCAGGGTTGCCACCTAGAATCCGGGGCGCCCTGCGCGGCGCCCGCGGCCTGCCTGGCATGCGGCCTGCAGTTCCCTCTTGAGACGCACACAGGACCCCCATGAGCTTCGCCCGGTTTCCCCGCACTGCACTGATCATCGCCAGCGCCACCCTCTTGCTGGCCGCCTGCGGCAACGACAAGGGCAAGCCCGCCACCCAGGCCGCAGCCCGGGTCAATGACGGCGAACTCACCGTGCACCAGATCAACCAGTTGCTGGAGCAGCAGCGCGGCCTGAAGCCCGAGCAGGTGGCCGCCGCCAGCAAGGACGCCCTGGAGCGCCTGATCGACCAGGAACTGGTGCTGCAGCAGGCCCTGGAGAACAAGGTGGACCGCGAGCCCCGCGTGGTGGCCCTGATCGAGGCCGCCCGCCGCGACCTCATCGTGCGCGCCTACGTTGAACGCCTGGGCGAAACCATCACCAAGCCCAGCACCGACGAGGTACAGGCCTACTACAACGCCCACCCCGGCCTGTTTGCCAACCGCCGCGTCTACACGCTGACCGAGGTGAATGTGCAGGCCAGCCCCGCCCAGGTCGATGAGGTGAACGCCCAGGCCCAGGCCAGCAAGACCCCCGGCGCCCTGCTTGAGTGGCTGAAGGCCAAGGGCCTGGAGCATGGCGCCAACCAATCGGTGCAGGCCGCCGAGGCGCTGCCGCTGGGCGTGGTGGAGGCCGTGGCCGCCACCCCGGTGGGTGGCGTGCTGGTGCTGCCGAGGCCGCAGGGCACCAAGCTGGTGTTTGTTGAAGCCGCCCGCCCCGAGCCCGTCAGCCTGGAGCGCGCCCGCCCC
>JAFLDI010000156.1 GCA_017302485.1 Burkholderiales bacterium
CCAGGCCTGGGCCTCGTAGAAGGCGCTGGCCAGCCGCCACAGCACGCCATGGGGGGCATCCGGTGCGCCGCTCGCCATGCCGGCGAAGATGCGACTCAGGCGCGCCTGGGCATCCACCTGGCCGCGCATGGCCGGCAGCAGCGAGCCCTCGATGGCCGCGCCCACCCGGGGATCGTCGGCCAGCAAGGGCACGGCGTCACCGGTCTGCTCGGCCAGGGCATCGGTGGGTGGCGCCTGCCACAGATCGGCGGGATGGATGCGCTCGGCGCCCGCCATGGCCATCACCGTGCGGTAGACCGGGAACAGCGCCAGCGAGGAGACCTCCTGGCCATTGAGCCGACGACCGAGGTAATCGAGCAGGGCGAAGGACAAGCGCTCGAGCGCCGTCACCTGGTCCGGCGGCCGCGCCGCCTCGCCGCCCAGCCGCTGCAGCAGCTGTTCGCTGGCGGACAGGCAACTGGCAGCCACCGGCTGCCCGATCATGGCCAGCACGCCGCAGCCCTGGTGCACCAGCGTACGGGCCTGCTGCAGCGCCGGCGCGGCGATCAGACCCTCGCCCTGTCCGCCGGCACGCATCTCCTGATCGCGCAGCAGCCGGCGCAGGGCCTTGTGGGTGGTGTCCAGGCTGCGCCGCAGCTCGTCCAGCACCCAAGCCAGCGCGGTCAGATCGCCGTCGGCGGGCAGGGCTTCCGGAGTGAGGGACGGGTCGTGCATGCGCGGGGCTCGTCAGGGACGTTCAGGCGATCTTGAAGCGGTCGACCGACTGGCGCAGTTCGCGCGCACTGCGCGAGAGTTCGTGCACCATCTGGGCGGTGGAGCGTGTGCCCTCGCCGGTCTGCTCGGTCACCGCGAAGATGTGCTGGATGTTGACCGCCACCACGTTGGCGCTCTCGGCCTCGCGGCGGGCCTGCTCGGAGATGCGACCGATCAGGCTGGAGAGCTCGCGCGTCACGCGGTCGATATCGGCCAGCGCAGAACCGGCGGCGTCGGACAGCGAGGCCCCGCGCACCACGCCCTGGGTGGAGTGCTCCATGGCGGCCACCGCATCCTGGGTGTCGGTCTGAATGGTCTTGACCAGTGCCGCGATCTGGCGCGTCGCGTCGGCCGAGCGTTCGGCCAGGCGCTGCACTTCCTCGGCCACCACCGAGAAGCCGCGCCCGGCTTCACCGGCCGATGCGGCCTGGATGGCAGCGTTCAGCGCCAGCACGTTGGTCTGCTCGGTGATGTCGGAGATCAGCTCGGTGATTTCGCCGATCTCCTGGGACGACTCGCCCAGCCGCTTGATGCGTTTGGAGGTTTCCTGGATCTGCTCGCGGATCGCGTTCATGCCGCCGATGGTGTCCTGCACCGCCTGGCGGCCGTTCAGCGCGGCTTCCAGCGACTGGCGCGCCACGTCCACCGTCTGCTGCGCCTCGGCCGACACCTGGTTGATGCGCGAGGCCATCTGCAGCACCGACTCGCCGGTCTCGCGGATCTCGCGCAACTGCTCGGACGACGCGGCCAGCAGCTCGGTCGAGGTGGACTCGACCTGCTGGGTGGTCTGCGCCACCCGCTCGGTCGTGCCCTGCACCTGGGCCACCAGGTTGCGCAGCTCCTCCACCGTGTAGTTCACCGAGTCGGCGATCGCGCCGGTGATGTCCTCGGTCACCGTGGCCTGCTGGGTCAGGTCGCCCTCGGCCACCGACTGCAGCTCGTTCATCAGCCGAAGAATGGCGGCCTGGTTGGCGTCATTGACGCGCTTGGCCTCGCGCTCCTGCTCCTCTGCGGCCACGCGTTGCTGCTCGGCCTGCACCGCGCGCTGGGCCTGCTCGCGCACGTACAGCCGAAGGATGCCGACACCGCCGACCAGCATGGCGGCCAGCGACACCACCAGCAGCAGCACATGCAGACCGCGCAGGCCGCCTTGCGATTCCAGCGCCGATTGAACCGCCTCGAGGCCGGTGCGCAGCTTCTCGCTGTCGCCCACGATGGCCGACTGCGCCTCGCGCGCCGACACCAGGCCCTGCAGATTGCCCAGAATGGAGCTCGCCTGGGTGCGCGTCTGCTCGTACTGCGCGATCAGTTGCTCGAGGCGCTCGCGCGTGGCCGGGTCCTTGGTGCCCGGCAGACGCAGATCGACACTGCCCTTGAGCAGGCCGTCGGCGATCTCGCGAAAGGTGTTGAGATCCTTGCCCAGCAGGAACACGGCCTCGGGGCTGACGCCTTCGAGGGTCAGGAACTCGTTGGCCGACTTGCCGATGCGCTGGGTCAGCATGACCAATTGACCCACACCCGACAGCTCGGCCGGCGTGGCATTGGCCTGCAGCTTCAGCGAGGAGACGGTCTCGGCCAACTCCAGCATGTCGGACGACTGGCGGTTGATCGTCCGCAGCGCCTGGCCGACCTGGGTCAGCGTGGCCTGCTGGCCCAGCACCACCGCGGCGTTCTTCTCGGCCCGATCAATCAGCGGCAGCAACTCGGCCACGCCTTCGGCGGCAGCGCCATCGACCGACTCGACCTGGTCATTGCCATTGGCCAGGCCGCGCACCCCCGCGGCCAGCACCTGCGAGCTTTCGCGCACCTCAGGGAAGGCCGAAGCCGCGCCCACCAGGGCCTGCGACACCGATTTGGCCAACCGCTGCGATTGCATCAGCACCTGACCGGTGGTGCCCAGCTGCTTGGCCTGTCGGCCCGACGCGCCCAGCGCCAGCACCGCCGTCAGGGCGAAGATCACTGCACCGATGCCGATCAGGGTGATCAGCACACGCTGCTGCTGGGCCGCCGGCTGGTGCCCGATCAGCGGCAGCGCCGCCTGGGTGTCAGGCGATCCATCGGCGTCGGCCAGCCGGGAAGCCTGGGCATCCAGTGGCAGGGCTGCACTGCTGGCGGCCGCCGCCTCGGACAGTGGCTGTGGCGCCGACTGCGCCGCCAGACGCTGATCGATTTCACTGAGCAGTGCCTCGACGTCCGAGTCGCTCGCCGTGTCGTGCGGGGCCGCCTGTCCATTCGCGGCGGCAGGGTCCTCACGTCGGGACCATCGGTTCTTCAGCTGATCGAACAGACTCATCGGATCCTCGGGAAAAACGCGCCGGTGCGGCCAGCGCCTGTCATGTCGATGGGGCCTCGGCCACGTCCAGAAAGCGCGCATCGGCAGCCAGCGCCGCCAGGTCCAGGGCTTGCCACAGGCGGCCTTGGGCGTCGCGCCAGCGGGCGCCAGCAAAGGCAGGCTGCGCATCTTGGTGGCCGGGCTCAAGCTGCATCCGGGCGGCGTCACGCAGGCCCAGCAGGCGGTCGACGCGCAAGGCGCAGTTCAGCCGCAGGCCGGGATTGAGCGCCACCAGTTGCGCTCCCGCCAGCGTCTGGGGCTCGTCGCGAAGCCCGAGAAAGCGGGCCAGGTCGACCACCGCATGCAACTGACCGCGCAGATTGGCCACCCCCACCAGCCAGGGCCGCGCATGCGGCACCGGCATCAGCTGGCGGGCGTTGTGGATCTCGCCCGCCTGGCCCAATGGCAACAGCAGTCCGACACCAGCCACCTCGACGGCCAGCCAGCCCGCCTCGCGCGGCTGATCTCGGACGGCCTGCAGGCGCGCGGCCAGCCGGACCTGCAGTTCCTTCAGCGCATCCTTCTTGGCCATGACTGCAGATCGGGCCGGCTCAGCCCAGGGCCTCGATCTTGGCCATCAGGTCGTCCGGGTCAACCGGCTTGACGATGTAGTCACGCGCGCCCTGGCGCATGCCCCAGACGCGGTCGGTGTCCTGACCCTTGCTGGTGCACATGATGACCGGGATGCCCGAGTAGCGCGGGTCGCGGGTGATGGTGCGGGTGAGCTGGAAACCGTTGGTACCGGGCATCACCACATCCATCAGGATCAGATCAGGCCGCTGCTCGTGCAGGCGACGCATCGCCTCATCGCCGCCCTCGGCGGTGGCCACCGTGAAGCCGCGCTTGGTGAGCAGGTCGGAGAGGTAGTGCAACTCGGTCTTCGAGTCGTCCACCAGGAGGATGTGCTGGATGGCCATGGGCGTTGTCCTCGGCCAGGTGTCGGCCACTTGGGTGTCTTCGAATTGCTGCGTATCGTCCCACGACATCGTTGTTTACCCCGGTTGCGGACAGAACTGCGCCACAGCGCGCAGCAACTGCTCCTTGGTGAAGGGCTTGGTCAGGTACTCGTCCGAGCCGACCATGCGGCCGCGCGCCTTGTCGAACACGCCATCCCGCGAGGACAGCATGATGACCGGCACGGTCGCAAAACGGGGGTTGCGCTTGATGATGGCGCAGGTCTGGTAGCCGTCCAGGCGCGGCATCAGGATGTCGCAGAAGATCAGGTCGGGTTCGGTGTCGTTGACCTTGGCCAGGGCCTCAAAGCCGTCCTCGGCAAGCAGCACCTCGTAGCCACCCTGGCGCAGGAAGATCTCCGCGCTGCGACGGATGGTGTTGCTGTCATCAATGACCAGCACCCTGGGCGTGCCGGATGCGGGCCCGCTCGTCTGCGCTTCACTCACCTCGCGCCCCCTAACGACATGTGGCGATCGGCGCCGCCGTGGTCCGGCCCGGATCCTTCGGTCGGATGACCGCTCAGATCTGGACCATCTCGAAATCTTCCTTGCGAGCGCCGCATTCCGGGCAGGTCCAGTTCATCGGGACATCGGCCCAGGCCGTACCGGCAGCGATGCCATGCTCCGGGTCACCGGCGGCTTCGTCGTAGATCCAGCCGCAGATCAGGCACATCCAGGTTCTGGTTTCGCTCACGTTGGTGGAGTCACTCACTACAATCGTGCGGAGTATAGCGACGACCCTTGCGTAAAACGCAAGGGTTCGTCAGCACATACACAACATAGCTCAAGCTTTTTCGTCGTTCACAAGCGGCCGGCCCGACGCCCGGTTGCCGACCACGCGCCCCTTTTCCGACGGGCCAGCCCGATGACCACCGAACACACCCCCGACGACGCCGCCCCGGCGGTCGACCCCCTGGCCGAGTCGCCACCGCCCGCCTGCGTGATGTGCTTCAACGCCAACGACGCCAGTGGCGCCGGCGGCGTGGGCGGCGATGTCGCCACCATGGCCGCCATGGGCGCCCATGCCCTGCCGGTGGTGGCCACGCTGCTGGTGCGCGACACCGCCGAGATCTTCGACCAGCACCCGATCGATGGCGATGCCATCGTCGAGCAGGCCCGCCACCTGCTGGAGGACGCCAGCGTCTCGGGCTTCAAGGTGGGCTTCCTGGGCAGCGCCGAGAACATCAGCGCCGTGGCCGAGATCCTCTCCGACTACGCCGAGCTGCCGCTGGTCTCCTACCTGCCCAACCTGTCCTGGATGGACGACGAGGACCAGCGCCAAAGTTACCTGGACGCCCTGCGCGAGCTGATCCTGCCCGCCACAGAGGTGCTGGTGGGCAGCCACCAGACGCTGACCGACTTCCTGCTGCCCGAGTGGGACAACGAGCGCCCGCCGTCGGCGCGCGAGCTGGCCGTGGCCGCCGCCGAGCACGGCACCCGCTTCGTGCTGGTGACCGGCATCCTGCTGCCGGCCGCCAAGGGCCAGCCGCAGTTCATCGACAACGTGCTGGCCTCGGCCCAGGGTGCCCTCACCGGCGAGAAGTTCGAGCTCTTCGAGGTCTCCTTCGTCGGTGCCGGCGACACCTTGTCGGCCTCGATGGCCGCGCTGCTGGCCGTGGGCTCCGAGGTGCAGGCCGCCACCGCCGAGGCCCTGCAGTTCCTCGACCAGAGCCTGGACGCGGGTTTCCGCCCCGGCATGGGCCATGTCGTGCCCGACCGCTTCTTCTGGGCCCTGCCTCCGGAAGGCGAAGAGGGCGAGGAGCCCGGGGCCGCCGGACCCGACGATTTCAACAACCCTGATCAACCGATTCCGCCCGGAGGCTCGCGCCGTGTCCACTAATGCCCAGCTGTTCGAACGCGCGCAGCAGTCCATCCCTGGCGGCGTGAACTCGCCGGTGCGCGCCTTCCGCGCCGTCGGCGGCACCCCGCGTTTCATCGCCCGCGCCGAGGGCGCCTACATGTGGGACGCCGAGGGGCAGCGCTACATCGACTACATCGGCTCTTGGGGCCCGATGATCCTGGGCCATGGCCACCCGGCCGTGCTCGACGCCGTGATGCAGGCCGCGCGCGACGGCTTCAGCTTCGGCGCCCCCACCGAGCGCGAGGTCGAGCTGGCCGAGGAGATCATCCGCCACGTGCCCAGCATCGAGCAGGTGCGCCTGGTCAGCTCGGGCACCGAGGCCGGCATGAGCGCCATCCGCCTGGCGCGCGGCGCCACCGGCCGCAGCAAGATCATCAAGTTCGAGGGCTGCTACCACGGCCACGCCGATGCGCTGCTGGTCAAGGCCGGCTCGGGCCTGGCCACCTTCGGCCACCCCACCAGCGCCGGCGTGCCGGCCGAGGTGGTGCAGCACACGCTGGTGCTGGAGTACAACAACCTCGAGCAGATCGAGGAGGCCTTCCGCACCCAGGGCCACGAGATCGCCTGCGTGATGATCGAGCCGATCGCCGGCAACATGAACTTCGTGCGGGCGCAGGTGCCGTTCGTCAAGCGCATCCGCGAGCTGTGCGACCAGCATGGCGCGCTGTTCGTCTTCGACGAGGTGATGACGGGCTTCCGGGTCGCACTGGGCTCGGCGCAAAGCGTCTACGCGAAACTCATCCCGGGCTTCCGGCCTGACATCAGCGTGTTCGGCAAGGTCATCGGCGGCGGCATGCCGCTGGCCGCCTTCGGCACCACCCGGAGGGTCATGCAGCAGCTGGCGCCACTGGGCCCGGTCTACCAGGCCGGCACGCTCAGCGGCAATCCGGTGGCCACCGCCTGCGGCCTGGCCACGCTGAAGGAGATTGCCAAGCCCGGCTTCTATGAGGCGCTGGGCGCCAAGACCCAGGCCCTGGTGGCCGGCCTGACCCAGGCCGCGCAAGCCGCTGGCGTGCCCTTCGTGGGCGACAGCGAAGGCGGCATGTTCGGTTTCTTCTTCACCGACGCGCTGCCCCAGAACTACAACGTGGTGATGGCCACCGACAAGGAGCGCTTCAACCGCTTCTTCCACGGCATGCTCGATCGCGGTGTCTACCTGGCCCCGGCGCTGTACGAGGCCGGCTTCGTCAGCGCCGCGCACACCGACGCCGACATCGCTGCCACGGTGGCGGCCGCTGCCGAGGTGCTGAAGGCGGCATGAGCGACACCCCCGTCACGCTGAGCGACTTCCAAGGCCAGCCCGCACTGCATTTGCGCGCGCCCGATGGTGCGCAGGCCACGGTGCTGCTGCACGGTGCCCACCTGGTGTCGTGGATACCGGCCGGCGGCGAGGAGCAGCTCTACCTGTCGCCCACCGCGAAGTACGGCTTGGGCGCTTCGGTGCGCGGCGGCGTG
>JAFLDI010000157.1 GCA_017302485.1 Burkholderiales bacterium
AGCGGTTGCCGCGGCACAGCGCCAGGAGAGCGTCGACCGCATCCTCGACCAGGTGGGCGGCGTGGGCGAGGCCATGGGCCAACTCGCCACCGCGACCCGCGAACAGACCTTGGCCGTCGGCCAGGTGGCCGAAGCCGTCCGCCAGATCGGCGACACCACCGCCCACAACGCCCACAGCGCGGAATCGGCCAGCAGTGCCGCCAACGCGCTTCGCCATGGCGCCGACGAGCTGAACCGCCTGGTCGAGCAGTTGAAGACCTGAGCGTCAGTCGCGCGCGAAGTCGTAGGGACCGCCGCGCTCCAGCGCCCGGCGGTAGGCCGGCCGTGCATGGATGCGGTGCAGCCAGTCCATCAGCCGGGGCCGGCTGGCGTCCAGGCCGGCGCGCTGCGCCGCGGCCTCGACCGGGAAGCTCATCTGGATATCGGCCGCGCTGAACTCGTCGCCAGCAAACCAGTCGCGGCCGGCCAGTTCGGCCTCCATGAAGTCGAGCTGCGCCCTCAGGTTGGGCTCGACGAAGCTGCCCAGCACCTTAGCGGCGATGCCGCGGGCCACCGGCTTGACGAAAAAGGGCATGGGCGCGGTCTGCACCCGGCTGAAGATCAGCTTGAGCAGCAGCGGCGGCATGGCCGAGCCCTCGGCAAAGTGCAGCCAGTAGGTGAAGCGTCGCCGCTCGGGCGTGCCCGCAGTTGGCCTCAGCCGACCCGCGCCATGGGCGTCGAGCAGGTACTCGATGATGGCCCCGCTCTCGGCCACCGTGACGTCGCCGTCACTGATGACCGGCGACTTGCCCAAGGGGTGCACCGCCTTCAGCGCCGGTGGCGCCAGCATGGTCTGCGCATCGCGCTGGTAATGGCGGATCTCGTAAGGCAGCGCCAGTTCCTCAAGCAGCCACAGCACGCGCTGCGAGCGTGAATTGTTCAGGTGGTGGACGGTGATCATGGGCGGCGATGCTACGGCGGGGCGCTCGCCGGTGCGCTCACGGGGTCTTGCCGGCCCACCAGTCCAGCACGCCACGCGCCGCCACCACGCCGCTGGCAAAACAGGCAGTGAGCAGGTAGCCGCCCGTCGGCGCCTCCCAGTCCAGCATCTCGCCGGCGAAGAACACGCCCGGACGCCCACGCCACATCAGGTGCTCGTCCAGCGCCTCCAGGCGCACGCCACCGGCAGTGCTGATCGCCTCGTCGATCGGCCGCGCCGAGCGCAAGGGCAACGGCAGCGACTTGATGCGCCGCGCCAGCCAGCCGGCATCGCGGCTGTGGGTCTGCCAGGCCTCGGCCCCCAGGCCTTCGCGCAGCAGGCCGGCCTTGGCGCCACTGATGCCAGCCTGCTCCTTGAGGTGGTTGGCCAGGCTGCGCGCACCGCGGCCGCGCGCCAGGGCGGCCTGCAGGGTCTCCAGGGAGCGCTCCGGCAGCAGGTCCAGCAGCACCAGCGCCTGCCCCTGCGCGGCGATCTCGTCACGCAGCAGCGCCGACGCCGCATAGACCAGGCTGCCTTCCAGGCCTGTGGCCGTCACCACGCACTCACCCTTGCGGCGGAAATGGCGGCCCCGGCTGTCGCGGGTGTCCAGCACCACCGACTTCAAGGGCGCTCCCGCGTGGCGGCTGGCAAAGTGCTCGCTCCAGCCCACGTCGAAGCCGCAGTTGGCCGGCTGCAGCGGCGACAGCGCCAACCCGGCCTCGCCCAGCGGCTGCACCCAGGCGCCGTCCGAACCCAGGCGGGACCAGCTCGCGCCACCCAGCGCCAGCAGCAGCGCGTCAGCATGCACCTGGCGCGGGCCTTGGGGCGTGTCGAAGCGCAGTTCAGGCCCGTGCTGCAGCACACCGGCCTGCCAGCGATGCCGCAGGTGCAGCCGCACGCCACTGCTCCGCAGGCGCTGCAGCCAGGCGCGCAGCAGTGGCGCGGCCTTCATCGATTCGGGAAAGACCCGCCCCGAGCTGCCGACGAAGGTGGCCACCCCCAGGCCCTGAGCCCAGTCACGCAGGGCCTGCGGGCCGAAGGCGTCAAGCCAGCGGGCGACCTCGCCGGCACGCTCGCCGTAGCGCTCGGTGAACGCCGGCAGCGGTTCACCATGGGTGATGTTCAGGCCACCCTTGCCAGCCAGCAGGAACTTGCGCGCCGGCACGGCGCTGGCGTCGTAGACGTCCACCTGGGCGCCTGCGCAGGCCAGCACTTCGGCCGCCATCAGGCCGGCGGGGCCGGCGCCGACGATGGCGACCCTTGGCACTCTGGATACGGATGTCTGCTCGTTCATGGAAGCCGGCAGTGTAGGCGGCCGACGGCAGCCTTGCACCGGGCCCACCAGGCAGACTCAGATCGACATCAGCTCCCGCACACCGTTGGCCTGCATGTCCTCGCCCCGACCACGCGCGATGATCTCGCCGCGCTCCATCACCAGGTACTGGTCGGCGAGTTCGGCGGCGAAGTCGTAGTACTGCTCGACCAGCACGATGGCCATGTCGCCGCGGTCGGCCAGCATGCGGATCACGCGGCCGATGTCCTTGATGATGCTGGGCTGGATGCCCTCGGTGGGCTCGTCCAGGATCAGCAGCTTCGGCGCTGGCGCCAGCGCGCGGGCGATCGCCAACTGCTGCTGCTGACCGCCCGACAGGTCACCGCCGCGGCGGGCGATCATCTGCTTGAGCACGGGGAACAGCGTGAACAGCTCGTCGGGGATCCTGGTGCCCGCGGGTCGGCTGGCCAGGCCCATGCGCAGGTTCTCCTCCACCGTCAGGCGGCCGAAGATCTCGCGGCCCTGCGGCACATAGCCCACGCCGGCGCGCACCCGTTCATACGGCGTGGAGCGCGTCAGATCGCGCCCATCCAGTTGCACCGTGCCGGTCTTCACCGGCACCACACCCATCAGGCTCTTGAGCAGCGTGGTCTTGCCCACGCCGTTGCGGCCCAGCACCACCGTCACCTCGCCCTGGCGCGCCTCGAAGGAGACACCGCGCAGGATGTGGCTGCCGCCGTAGTACTGGTTCAGACCATCGACCTTCAGCATCTCATCGTCCCAGGTAGACCTCGACCACTTTCTCGTTCGCCTGCACGTCGCTCAGCAGGCCTTCGGCCAGCACGCTGCCCTCGTGC
Organism: Burkholderiales bacterium; assembly: GCA_017302485.1. GTDB lineage: Bacteria > Pseudomonadota > Gammaproteobacteria > Burkholderiales > Burkholderiaceae_C > Ideonella. The sequence continues at coordinate 3,089 of JAFLDI010000157.1, forward strand.
AGCACGGTCACCGTCTTGCGGCCCTCGGTCAGTTGGTCGACGAACTTCATGTCGTGCTCCACCACCACCAGCGAGTGCTGGCCCTCCAGGCTGAGGAAGAGCTCGGCAGTGCGCTCGGTCTCCTCATCGGTCATGCCGGCCACCGGCTCATCGAGCAGCAGCAGCTTGGGGTCCTGCATCAGCAGCATGCCGATCTCCAGCCACTGCTTCTGGCCGTGGCTGAGCAGGCCGGCGGTGCGCTGGGCATCGGGCAGCAGGTGGATCAGCTGCAGGATCTCGCCGATGCGGTCCAGTTGCACACCCGACAGGCGCGAAAACAGGCTGGCACGCGCGCGGCGGTCGGCCTTGAGCGCCAGCTCCAGGTTCTCGAACACGCTGAGCTGCTCGTAGACCGTGGGCTTCTGGAACTTGCGGCCGATGCCGATCTGCGCGATCTCGTTCTCGCGCAGGCGCAGCAGGTCAATGTTCGAGCCGAAGCTGGCGGTGCCGGCATCGGGCCGGGTCTTGCCGGTGATGACGTCCATCATCGTCGTCTTGCCGGCACCGTTGGGGCCGATGATGCAGCGCAGCTCGCCCACGTTGACCGCCAGGCTCAGCGCGTTGAGGGCCCGGAAGCCGTCGAAGCTGACGGTGATGTCGTCCAGGTACAGCGCCACGCCGTGCGCGAAGTCGGGCTCGGCGCCATGCAGCACGCGGCCGAAACTGGCGCCGCGGTCGCCGCTGGTGACCTCCTGCTCCACCTTGGCACGGTGTGCCTCCAGCGCCTTGGCGCCGGCTTCCATCAGGTCGGGCGTCATGCGCGCTCCTCCTTCTTGCCGCCCTTCAGGCGGTCCACCAGGCCGACCAATCCCTGCGGCAGGAACAGCGTCACCGCAATGAACAGCGCGCCCAGGAAGTACAGCCAGAACTCCGGGAACACCTGCGTGAACCAGCTCTTGGCGCCATTGACGAAGAAGGCGCCGACGATCGGCCCGATCAGCGTGGCGCGGCCGCCCACCGCGGTCCAGATGGCGATCTCGATCGAGGCCGCCGCGCTCATCTCGCCCGGGTTGATGATGCCCACCTGCGGCACATAGAGTGCACCGGCCACGCTGCACATCACGGCGCTGAGGGTCCAGATCGCCAGCTTGTAGGCCAGCGGGTTGTAGCCGGTGAACATCACGCGGCTCTCGGCATCGCGGATCGCCTGCAGCACGCGACCGAACTTGCTGTTCACGATCGCGCGGGCCATCAGGTAGAAGCCGATCAGCGTCAGGCCGGTGATGACGAACAGCACCATGCGGGTGGACGGCTGGGCGATCGGGATGTCCAGGATGCGCTTGAAGTCGGTGAAGCCGTTGTTGCCGCCGAAGCCGGTCTCGTTGCGGAAGAACAGCAGCATCGCCGCGAAGGTCATGGCCTGCGTGATGATGCTGAAGTACACCCCCTTGATGCGGCTGCGGAAGGCGAAGAAGCCGAACACGAAGGCCAGCAGGCCCGGCACCACCAGCACCAGTGCCATCTGCAGCACGAAGCTGTCGCTCCAGGCCCAGTGCCAGGGCAGCGCCTTCCAGTCCAGGAAGACCATGAAGTCGGGCAGATCACTCTGGTAGTTGCCGTCGCGGCCGATCTGGCGCATCAGGTACATGCCCATCGCGTAGCCGCCCAGCGCGAAGAAGAGGCCGTGGCCCAGGCTGAGGATGCCGGTGTAGCCCCAGATCAGGTCCATCGCCAGTGCGCAGATGGCGTAGCACATGATCTTGCCGGCCAACTGGACGTAGAAGTCGCTCAGGTGGAAGACGCTGTCGGCCGGCACCAGCAGGTTGAGCACCGGCACCAGCGCGGTCACCACCAGCGTGGCCAGCAGCACGCCGGACCAGCCGGCGGGGGTGAGCAGCAGGCCGCGGCGCGGCGCGGGAAGGGTCAGGGAGGTCGTCGTCATTTCATGCCTCGGCGCTTCGGCCCTTCATCGCGAACAGCCCTTGCGGACGCTTCTGGATGAACACCACGATGAACACCAGCACCATGATCTTGGCCAGCACCGCACCGGCCCAGCCTTCGAGGAACTTGTTGAGCACACCCAGCCCCAGCGCGGCGTAGACCGTGCCGGCCAGCTGGCCCACGCCGCCCAGCACCACCACCATGAAGCTGTCGACGATGTAGCTCTGGCCCAGGTCCGGGCCGACATTGCCCACTTGGCTGAGCGCACAGCCCGCCAGCCCGGCGATGCCGGCGCCCAGCGAGAAGGCGTAGGTGTCGATGCGGGCGGTGTGGATGCCCACGCAGGCCGCCATGCGGCGGTTCTGCGTGACGCCGCGCACGAACAGGCCCAGCCGGGTGCGGGCGATCAGCAGCGCCACGCCGGCCAGCACCGCGAAGGCAAAGCCGATGATGGCGATGCGGTTGTAGGGCAGCGTCAGGTTGGGCAGCACCGCGATGCCACCCGACAGCCAGGCCGGGTTCTCCACCGGCACGTTCTGCGCGCCGAACAGCGAGCGCACCCCCTGCATCAGCACCAGCGAGATGCCCCAGGTGGCCAGCAGTGTCTCCAGCGGACGGCCGTAGAGCCAGCGCAGCACCGTGCGCTCCAGCACCGCGCCCACCAGCGCCGCCGCCAGGAACGAGGCCGGCACCGCCAGCCACAGGTAGTGGTCAAAGGCCCCCGGCGCGTGGGCCCGGAACAGGTTCTGCACCACGTAGGTGGCGTAGGCGCCGATCATCATCAGCTCGCCGTGCGCCATGTTGATCACGCCCATCAGGCCATAGGTGATCGCCAGTCCCAGCGCCACCAGCAGCAGGATACTACCCAGGCTGACGCCGGTGAAGACCACGCCCAGGCGCTCGCCCCAGGCCAGGCGTGACTCGATCTGGCCGATCGCGCTCATCAGCGCACCCTTGACCTCGGCATCGCTCTCGCTGCCCAGGCGCTCCTGCAGCAGGGCCTTGATGGTGGGCTCGGCGCTGACCGACAGCTCCCTGACCGCCGCCAGCCGCTTGGCGGCATCAGCCGACGCCACCAGCACGCTGGCGCGCAGCCGGCCCAACGTGGCCTTCAGCGCCTCATCCGGCTCGGCCTCGACCGCCTTGTCCAGCAGTGGCAACTGGGCTTCATCGACGCCGCCCTTGGCCAGCTCGGCCACCGCCGCCTGCCGCACCGCCAGCTCCGGCGACAGCAGCTTCATCGACGCCTGCACCGCCTGCAGCGCGCCGCGCATGCGGTTGTTGTTGACCACGTCCTCGGCATCGTCGGGCAGCGTGGCCGCCGCGCCGCTGACCGCATCCTTGACGGCCGTGCCATCGATGACCAGCACCGCCTTGGGCGTCAGCTTGACCGCATCCTCCAGCAGCGCCTGCACAAAGCCCGCCAGCGCCTCGGCCGTTTCGCGATACAGCGCCCAATCATCCGTCGACGTGCCAATGGTGATCATCGCCTCCACACCCGCCTCCCGGGCACGCGTCAGCACGGCCGGCAGTTCGCCTTTCCGCTGGAAGGATTCCAGATGTGTGTGTGTGTCGATTAATCCCATCGCCGGCACCCTGCTCCGTGCGTTTCGCGTTGCGCCCGGCCTTCAGGCATTTCCGGCCGGCTTCGCATAGAGCGGCAGGTAGCGTTCCCGGAGGTAGCGCAACAGGTGGCGGGGCGACAACGGCTCCCCGGTGACGCGTTGTACGAGCGCCAGGGTGTCGTGCCGTCGCCCTTCGCGATGGATCTTGGTGCGCAGCCAGCCCAGCAATCGCGAAAAATCTCCGCGGGCAAAATCCGATTCCAGCCCGGGAATCTCTCCTAGCACGGTGTACCACAGCTGCGCCGCCATCATGTTCCCAATACAGTAACTCGGGAAGTAGCCAAACGCTCCTCCGCTCCAGTGCACATCCTGCAGGACGCCGAGCGTGTCGTTGGGCGGCACGAGTCCAACGATCTCGCCCGAGAGGGCATTCCACGTCGCCGGCAGGTCGCGCACGGCGAGTTCGCCCTTGAACAAGCGCTGCTCAATCTCGAAGCGAAGAAGGATGTGGAGGTTGTAGGTGACTTCATCCGCGTCCACCCGAATGAGCGTGGGTTCCACGGCATTGATCGCCCGATAGAGCGTCTCGCTGTCCACGGACTCGATTTGAGCCGCAAAAAGCTCCCGAAACCTGGGCTCAAAATACGACCAAAACGCACGGCTGCGCGAAATCTGGTTCTCCCACAGGCGGCTCTGGGATTCGTGCACACCCATGCCCACCGACTGGCCAAGCGGGGTCCCGAGGTCGGGA
>JAFLDI010000158.1 GCA_017302485.1 Burkholderiales bacterium
GGAGGGCGTGTTCACCCAGCGCCCCGGCCAGCTGACGAACGACTTCTTCGTGCAGCTGCTGGACATGGGCACGGTCTGGACGCCGGTGGGCGACAACGCCTACGCCGGCCGCGACCGCTTCAGCGGCGCGCCGCGCTGGACGGCCACGCGGGTGGACCTGGTGTTCGGCTCCCACTCGCAGCTGCGCGCGATCGCCGAGGTCTATGCGCAGGCCGACGGCGGCGCGCGCTTCGTGCGCGAGTTCGCGGCGGCGTGGACGCAGGTGATGGAGGCGGACCGCTTCGACCTGCACCGCTGAGTGCCGCAGGCCGCCCCACGCGGCCCTCAGTGGTTGGCCAGGGCGGGCGCGTCGGGCAGCACCATCGCGTGCTGCAAGCCCCAGTGCTCCACGGCGGCCACCAGCACCGCGGACTCGGCCTCGGCCACGAACTCGTCGGCCTGGGCCAGCGCCACGCACAGACCCAGCAGGCGGCGGCGCAGCGTGGGGTCCTGGATCTCGGCCATCAGGTCGGCCAGGGTGCGCTCGTCGAAGGGGCAGATGTCGGGATCGACCCAGTGGCCCACCTCGCGCAGCTCGCGGATGTGGGCAGCCAGCAGCGCCAGCAGCGAGGAGCGCGACAGCCCCAAGGCCTGGTGAACGCCGTGGCGGTCGAGCCAGTCCAGTTCAGCGGGATCGACCAGGCCGTCGGCCGTGGCGGTCAGCGCCAGGATGCGGGCGGCGGCCTGGGGGCTGTCGATGGGGTAGCTGCGCATGGCGTGTCTCCTGGTTGAGGGTGCCGGCAACGGCCGGGCAGCTGGAATGTGGGGTCGGGTCGGCGCCTGAACCAGCAGGCTTTTCCGCACAAGGGATTCGAAAAACCCTGGCTTCTCCGAACGCCCGCCCCTCAACCGGCCGCAAACACCCGACTGGCCAGGATGTCCACGTCAGCAATGGTGGACAGCTCAGTGGCGTCCAGCACCCGCTCGCGGTCGGCATACAGCCGGCTGGCCTGGCGCAGGCGCGAGCGGTCCAGCGCATTGCGCACGCTGCGCGCATTGGCAAAGTGCGGCTGCTGCACGCGCCGGCGCAGGTAGGCCTCGAAGGCTTCGGGCGCGCCGTCGCCAAAGCGGTAGTGCGACTGGTCCAGCATGCGCGCGGCGATCTGCATCAGCTCCTCCACTGAGTAATCCGGAAAGGCCAGGTGGTGGGCGATGCGCGAGCTCATGCCCGGGTTGCTCTGGAAGAAGGTGTTCATCCGGTCCTCGTAGCCGGCCAGGATGACCACCAGGTCGTCGCGCTGGTTCTCCATCACCTGCAGCAGGATCTCGATCGCCTCCTGGCCGTAGTCGCGCTCGTTCTCGGGGCGATAGAGGTAGTAGGCCTCGTCGATGAAGAGCACGCCGCCCATCGCTTTCTTCAGCACCTCCTTGGTCTTGGGCGCGGTGTGGCCGATGTACTGGCCCACCAGGTCGTCGCGGGTGACACTCACCACCTGCGGCCGGCGTACATAGCCCAGCCGGTGCAGGATCTCGGCCATGCGCAGCGCCACCGTGGTCTTGCCGGTGCCGGGGTTGCCGGTGAAGCACATGTGCAGCGAGGGCGGCTGGGCCGCCAGCCCGTGCTGGGCGCGCAGCCGGTCGATCACCAGCAGCGCGGCGATGTCGCGGATGCGCGACTTCACCGGGGTGAGCCCGACCAGGTCATGGTCGAGCTCGTCCAGCACGGATTCGATGCCGCTGTGCGCCAGCACTTCGCCCACGGTGCGCGGGGGCGGGGTCAAGGGGTCGTCGGCCGCGCTGGCAGGCGCAGGCGTGGCCCCCGGAATGCGGTACAGCGGAGCATTCATGACTGCCCCTCGTCCGACGGGTACGTCGGCCGATCCCCCGAGGGGATGGCGGGCCGGCTTGGGAGCGGCCCGGCGCTCGGCCCGCTGGCGGCAACTGAAGCGGCGTGGTGCATGGCCAGGTCGCTCAGCCGGTGTAGCGCTCGGCCTCAGGCCGGTCAGTGGCGTAGGAGTGAATGGTGTAGCGCATCGAGCGCCCATCGGCCTCCTGCCGCACGAGGCCGAAGCCGGGCTCGGTGGCAGGCCGGTTGACGATGAAGCTCATCGCGATGGACTCGATGCCGCGGGTGGAGTCAAAGGCCATCAGGCGGATGTAGTGCTGGGGGAAGGTTTCGCGGCAGGCCTTGAGTTCCATCATCACGCCGGCCGCATCCTCCAGGTCGAACATCGGCATGCCGAACATCTCCCAATAGGTGTTGCGCGGGTGCGGGTCGTCGGTGTATTCCACGCTCCAGGCGTAACCCTTGGACAGGCCGTAGGCGATCTGCTGGGTGATCTCGGCGTCGCTCAGGTCGGGCAGAAAGCTGAACTGGCCCTGGGTCACGCGGCCGGCGGGGTTGGTCATCATGGTGGGGGTCTCCTTCGTGCGGGCTCAGGCCACGGCCGGCGTGACCGCGTAGTCGCTGGTATCGGTGGGGGTGTAGTTGAAGCTGATGTCGCCCCAGGTATCCAGGGCCTGCTTCAGCGGCGTGCAGAAGCGCGCGGCGTGGCGCAGGATCTCGGGGCCTTCGTTGATGATGTCCTTGCCCTCGTTGCGGGCCTTGACCATGGCCTCCAGCGCCACGCGGTTGGCCACGCCACCGGCCTGGATGCCGGCCGGGTGACCGATGGTGCCGCCGCCGAACTGCAGCACCACGTCGTCACCGAACAGGTGCAGCAACTGGTGCATCTGGCCGGCATGGATGCCGCCCGAGGCCACCGGCATCACCTTCTTCAGGTCGCACCAGTCCTGGTCGAAGTACAGGCCGCGCGGCAGGTCCTGCTTCGTGTAGGCATCGCGGCAGACGTTGTAGTAGCCCTGCACGGTCATCGGGTCGCCCTCGAGCTTGCCCACCGCGGTGCCGGTGTGCATGTGGTCCACGCCGGCCAGGCGCAGCCACTTGGCGATCACGCGGAAGCTCACGCCGTGGCTCTTCTGGCGCGTGTAGGTGCCGTGGCCGGCGCGGTGCAGGTGCAGGATCATGTCGTTGCGGCGGCACCATTCGCCCAGGCTCTGGATGCAGGGCCAGCCGACGATCAGGTCGATCATCACGATCACGCTGCCGAGGCTCTTGGCGAACTCGGCGCGCTCGTAGATGGCCTCCATCGTGCCGGCGGTGACGTTGAGGTAGCTGCCCTTGACCTCGCCGGTGGCGGCGCTGGCCTTGTTGACGCCGTCCATCACGTACAGGAAGCGGTCGCGCCAGTGCATGAAGGGCTGCGAGTTGATGTTCTCGTCGTCCTTCATGAAGTCCAGGCCGCCCTTCAGGCCCTCGTAGATGACGCGGCCGTAGTTGCGCGCCGACAGTCCGAGCTTGGGCTTGGTGGTGGCGCCCAGCAGCGGGCGGCCGAACTTGTCCAGGCGCTCGCGCTCGACGATCAGGCCGGTGGGCGGGCCCTTGAAGGTCTTGACGTAGGCCACCGGGATGCGGATGTCCTCCAGCCGCGCGGCCTTCAGCGGCTTGAAGCTGAAGACGTTGCCGATCAGGCTGGCCGTCATGTTGGCGATCGAGCCCTCCTCGAAGAGGATGATGTCGTAGGCCACCCAGGCGAAGTACTCGCCCGGCCGGCCCGGCACCGGCTCGACCTTGTAGCACTTGGCGCGGTAGTTCTCGCAGGCGGTGAGGCGGTCGGTCCAGACCACGGTCCAGGTGGCGGTGCTGCTCTCGCCGGCCACGGCGGCGCCGGCTTCCACCGGGTCCACACCCTCCTGCGGCGTGATGCGGAACAGGCAGATGGTGTCGGTGTCCTTGGGCACGTAGTCGGGCACCCAGTAGCCCATCTGGCGGTACTTCAGCACGCCGGCGCTGTAGCGCTTCTTGGCGTCGACGATCTGGGTGGCCTCGGCCAGCAGGCCAGTGTCCACGGGGGTGTTCATGCGCGGTCTCCTTGGGTCGTGTCTCAGCGGGTGACCCCACTGTAGAAACGGGCTCGCGAAAGGACCAGTCAGAGTTTGTTGTCGATCACGTAAGGTGCGGCTGAGGTATTGATCCCGCCGCGCCATGAACATCACCTTCCGACAACTGCGCGTGTTTGCCGAAGTGGCACGCCAGAACAGCGTGCAGCGCGCCTCCGAAGTGCTGCACCTCACGCCGCAGGCGGTGTCGATGCAGCTGCGCGAGATCGAGTCGCAGGTGGGCCTGCGCCTGTTCGACCGCCAGGGCCGCGGGCTGACCCTCTCGGCGGCCGGCGAGCCCTTCCTGCTGCAGGCCCGGCGCATGCTGGCGCTGCTGAAGGAAACCCAGGACCTGATGGCGCGCTACAAGCAGGTCGAGTCGGGCCAGCTCAGCATCGGCATGGTGGGCCCGGCCAAGTACTTCCTGCCGCAGATGCTGGCGCGCTTCCGGGCCGAGCACCCGGGCGTGCAGGTGGCGCTGCGCCTGGGCAACCGCGACCAGCTGGTGGCCGCCCTGCAGGCCCGTGAGGTGGACATGGCCGTCATGGGCCGCGCCCCCGCCGACTGGCCCAACCGCGCCGAGCCCTTTGCGATGCACCCGCAGGTGCTGGTCACCGCCGCCGACCACCCCTTCACCGCCCTGGCCCACGTGCCCGTGGCCGCGCTGGCGCGCGAGACCCTGATCGTGCGCGAAAGCGGCTCAGGCACCCGCGCCGCGATGGAGGAGTTCCTGCGCGCCCACCACGTGCAGCCAGTGTCGCTGATGGAGATCCCCAGCGACGAGGCCATCAAGCAGGCCGTGATGGCCGGCCTGGGCGTGAGCCTGCTGTCGCGCCACACCGTGGCGCTGGAGCTGCAGCACGGCCTGATCGCCACCCCGCCGATGGAAGGCCTGCCGCTGCTGCGTCGCTGGCACCTGGTGCGCGGCAGCGGCACCGAGCTGTCGCCCGCGGCCGAGGCGTTTCGCTATTTCCTGCTGGAAAGCGGACGGGGCGTGCTGGCGGAGCTGGTGGGGGAGATCAGTGGGGGGACGGAGACGGGGGAGGAGGCGGATTGAGGGGTGGGGCTGCCCGGTCTGGTGATGTGTTCCGTTGGCGCCTGGCGGCTGGACCTGCTGCGCCGCCAGGCGATTTCCGGGGGCGGCTTTCGACCCAGCGCAGGCCTCCGAGTGCCGAGACTGGCCGCTGCGAACGGTCATTGGAGGGCGCGGGCGCCGCCGTGTCACCAGCGCCGACGGCCGTTGCCAGAACCCCAGCGGCCACGTCACCAGGGGCTTGGTTCTGCCGCGAGCTCGACTCGAGCTTGGCGCCCACGGCCGCGCTGAGCACCAGGCCGTGGGCGGTGTCATGCGCTTGGGGCGACTGTATTGTCCGGCCCGGATGCGGCATGCTCGGGGCTGCCTGCACTCAATGAGAGCGCTGCCATGCATGTGCCTGCCATCGCCTGGTTCCTCGTTGCCCTGATCGCCGCTGGGTCACCACCGGCGCTGGCACAGCCTGCGCCGGCTCGCAGTGCCGACATCCGGGCGGTCGCACCCGGCGTGTGGCTGCTGCCGGGCCGGTTCGAGCGCGATCGTCAGCCCGACGGCAACAGCCTGATCCTGCAGGGTCCGCAGGGCATCGTGATCGTCGACAGTGGCCGCCACGCCGAACACACCCAGGCGCTGCTGGACTGGGTGCGCGCCAGCGGCCAGCCCCTGCGCGCGGTGGTGAACAGCCACTGGCACCTCGATCACCTGGGCGGCAATGCCATGTTGCGCGCGGCGGCACCCGCGATGCGCGCGTACGCAGCACCTGCTGTGCGAGATGCCGTGCGCCGCCGCATGCCCGCGTCGGCCGCCGATCTGGAGCGCATGAAGGCCGACCCGCAAATCGATGAGGCCACGCGCCGCATGGTCGAGATCGACCTGGCCCTGTATGCGCGTCGGGAGGCGCTCGAACCCGACGTGCTGATCGAAGGGCCAGCGCAGGATCTCACCCTGGCCGGCCGCCCGCTGCGGGTGGGCGTGGCGTTGGGCGTCAGTGGCGGCGACCTGTGGCTGTTCGATCCTGCCAGCGGCACGCTGGCGGTGGGCGACTTTGTGACGCTGCCGGTCCCCTTCTTCGACACCGCCTGCCCCGAGCGCTGGAGAGCGTCGCTCACCGAGCTGGCCTCCATGCCCTTCGAGCGGGTCGTGCCCGGGCACGGCCCCGTCATGAACCGGGCGGAGTTCGACCGCTACCGCACGGCGTACGAGCGCTTGCTGTCCTGTGCCGGCAGCTCTCGTGCCGTGGACGAATGCAGCGCTGGCTGGGTGGCCGACCTGGGGCCGCTGCTGCCTGCCGGTGGTGAGCGCGGCGCACATGGCATGCTGAAGTACTACCTTGAGCAACGCCTGCGCGTTGAGCCGGCACGAACAGCGGCCGACTGCGCCGCCGGCTGAGGCGAAGGGCTCCCGTCGTCCTTCTCTTCCCGGGAGTCAGACGGCGCCACGGCCACCATTGACCTGACGAGGTGGTCGTTCAGGCGGCCCCGCACCGACCTGCTGGCCCATATGAAGGAGCGCGCCGAGCACGTGATGCTGATCGATCTGGCGCGCAACGATGTGGGCCGCATCGCCCAGACCGGCCCGGTCAAGGTCACCGAGGCCAAGGCGCGCGCGGTGCTCCGCTCGGCGACGCTGGTGGAGAAGGGGTCTGAGGGCTGGTGCGCTGGCGCTCACCGCGCCACCACCCGCCCCATCTGCCGGCCCACCCCCGCCAGTGCCAGCACCGTCAGCAGCGCGCACATCAGCGCCGGCAGCAGCACATCCACCAGGCCCATGGCCTCGCCGCGCAGCACGCGGCCCATCAGGGTGCTCTGGGCCATCACCGGCAGCCACAGCTGCCAGGCCTGCTCGCCGCGGGTGCTGAGCAGCGGGATCAGCGGCATCAGGGACACGGCCAGCACCACCAGGCTGGCGCCGGCCTGGGCTTCCTTGACGCTGCGACCGTGGATGCCCAGCAGCATCAGCACGGCGGCCAGCAGGCCGGCCAGCGGCAGCAGCAGGGCCAGGAAGGCGGCGGCCTCGGCGGGGCCGAAGCGGAACATCGCGGCCAGTTGTTCATTGCGCAGCAGCCATTGGCCGGGCAGCAGGCTGCCGCAGGCCAGCACGGCGATGAACATGCCCAGCAGGGCCACCGCGGCCCATTTGCCGGCCACCAGCGGCCAGCCAGGGGTGGGGTTCATCAGCAGCGGCTCCAGCGATCCGCGCTCGCGCTCGCCGGCGGTGCTGTCCAGCGCAGCGCCCAGTGCGCCCGACACCACCGCCATCATCACCATGAAGGGCAGCATGCCGGTGAAGCTGGCGGCGCGGGCGGCGGGGTCGGCCAGGTCTTCGGTGTCCACGGCCAGCGGCTGCAACAGGGCCGGCGCCACGCCGCGCGACACCAGGGCCAGTGTGCTGCGCTCGCGCGCAAAGCCGGACAGCAGTTCCTGCACGCGGCGCT
>JAFLDI010000159.1 GCA_017302485.1 Burkholderiales bacterium
CCCCAACGGGCCATCAGGTCGTCCTGGCGCAGCGTGGCCAGCATCAGCCGCGCGCCCTGACGCAAGACCTCGTCGCCCACTGCATGGCCATGCTGGTCGTTGATGTGCTTGAAGTGGTCCAGATCCAGCAGCAGCACCGCGGCCGAGGGTTCCGGCGGGGCCAGGCGGCTGCCCACGGCCTGCACACGCTCGATCATGGCCCGCCGGTTCAGCAGGCCGGTCAGCGGGTCGCGGGTGGCCAGGTCCATGGCCTGCTGCAGCGCCGACTCCAGACGCCGGTTGGCCTGCTGCAGGTCCTGGCTGAGGCGCTGGCTGAGCAGCTCGGCCGCCACCCCGTCGCAACTCTGCCGGTGCAGTTGGCGGCCATAGACGATCACCACCGCCAGCAGCACGCCGATGCCTGCCAGCAGGGGCCAGGCCAGCGGCCAGGGTTCGACCGCCACCCGCAGGCCGATGGCCAGCCACATCGGTGCCACGAAGACCACCATCGCCTGGGCCCAGTAGGCCGCCGTGATCAGCATCAGCACCGTCGCCACCAGGGGCAGCACCACCATGACCAGATCGCGGCCGTCAAAGGGGAAGTCGGCCACCATCCAGACCGGCAGGCCCCAGCTCAGGCCCGCCAGGGCGATCCCGGCCAGCAGGCGCAGCGGCAGGCGGCCTGCTGCGGACAGCGCATCGAGGGCCAGCAGCCGGCGCGCCAGCCAATGGTTGTGCAGCAGCGACAAGCCGCGCAGGCCGACGAAGGCCGCCAGCAACGGGCCTGACACCCGCCCCGATTGCAGCGCGACGATCAAGCCGACACCCAGCAGGCTGCTGTAGATGGCGGCCAGCTCTCGATGTGCCGAGCGGCGCAGCAACTCCAGACGGAGCTCGTCCGGGTCCTGGGGCTTGCCGGGAAGGTACTGCATGGCTCGTCTGATCGGCCGCGGCGGGCCAAACGACCGTGCGCCTGGGCCGACTCTACACCGGGGCCTTCGGGCCTGCCGGGTGAGCAGGGCGGCAAGTCCGGTGCATTACCGGCGCTTGCCGCGCCGTCCGGGCGGCACCATCTCCGCCCATGTCCGACTCCGCCCAGGACCGCAACCTCCCCGCGTCAGAGCGCAAGAAGCGCCGTGCCCGTGAAGACGGGCAGGTGCCGCGCTCGCGCGACCTGGGCCATGTGGCGGCACTGGGAGGCGGTGGCGCGGCACTGCTGGCCGCCGCCGGGCCGCTGGCCACCTGGCTGCGCGACCTGCTGTCCGGCGCACTGCGCTTCGGCGTCCAGGAGGTGCACAACCCGGCCGCCATGGGCGAGCAACTGCAGCGCCTGGGCGGTCAGGCCCTGCTGCTGGTGCTGCCGCTGGGGGCGCTGGTGGGCCTGGCAGCGATGCTGGCGGCCAAGCTGTCGGGGGGCTGGAACGTCAGCTTCAAGGCCCTGCGCCCCGACTTCTCGCGATTCGACCCGCTGGCCGGGCTGGGGCGCATGGTCTCGAAGCAGCACCTGCTCAACGTCTTGATGACGATCACGCTGGCGGTGGTGGTCGGGGTGGTCGGCACGCTCTACATCCGCAGCCGCTTCTTTGACCTCGCCGGCTTGCTGGCGGTGCCGCTGCCGCAGGCGATCAGCGAGATCGGCGGCGTCCTGGCGGCCTGCATGGGCCTGATGCTGCTGGCCTTGGCCGGCTGGGCGGCGATCGACGTGCCGCTGCAGCGCCACCTGTGGCTGAACCGCCTCAAGATGACCCGCGAGGAAGCCAAGCAGGAAATGAAGGACGCCGAAGGCAACCTCGAGGTCAAGGCGCGGATCAAGGCGCGCATGCGGGAGATGAGCCGCAAGCGCATGCTGGCCGCGGTGCCCGAGGCCGACCTGGTGGTGATGAACCCGACCCACTACGCCGTGGCGCTGAAGTACGACGAGGCCCGCATGGGTGCGCCGCGGGTGGTGGCCAAGGGCGCTGATCTGCTGGCCCTGCGCATCCGTGACCTGGCGCGCGACGCCCAGGTGCCGGTGCTGCAGGCACCGCCGCTGGCGCGTGCGCTGTACGCCCATTGCGAACTCGACCAGGAGGTGCCGGCCGCGCTGTTCGCCGCGGTGGCCCAGGTGCTGGCCTGGGTCTACCAGTTGCGCCGCAGCCCCGAGCTGGCCAGCGCGCCGCCCCAGGTTCAGGTGCCGCAGGGGCTGGATCCCCACGAAGCGCGCGCCTGAGGCGCCGAATCAGGCCAGGACCGCGCGGCCATCGGGCGGTGACCGCGTGGTCGACAGGCCAGGCGTGCCGCCCGCGCCACGGCCTGTCTGGACAAGTGCCGCCATTGCCCTGATCATGCGCCGGGCGCCGTCCGGCGCGACGGCGGTGTGGTGCGGGAGGTCTGGGTGGGACGGAGCTGGAGCCTGCGTGGGCAGTGGCGGTGGCTGGGTCTGTGCCTGCTGTTTCCGGCCACCCTCGGCCTGGCCGCACCGTCCGCGGCCCCGGCCGGCGCCACGGGCGGTCTGGGCGGGCTCAGCGTGGCCGAGCAGCAATGGCTGGCCAGCCACCCGACGCTGCGTGTCGGGCTGACGCGCGACTTTCCACCCTTCTACGTGCGCGACCCCAGCAGTGACCGCGCACATGGCTTTGTGCTGGAGCTGCTGTCCCGCTGGACCCAGCGCCTGGGCCTGAGCACCACGCTGCACCACTACGACAGCTTTGATGAGCTGCGTGCCGCGTTGCAGCGTGGCGAGGTGGACCTGACCCCCTTTGCCGCGCTGGATCGCGGCCGCGCCGTCGGGCTGCCGGTGGGCGCGCCGGTGATGTCGGTGCCGCTGGTGATGGCGGCCCGGCGCGATGTGCCCGACATCTCCCCCACCGCCGATTTCGCCGGCCGACGGGTGGCCATCGAGATGGGCTCCAGCGTCGACCAGACGCTGGCGGCGCGCTTTTCTCAGCTGCGCCTGGAGCGCCACGCCACGGCCCGCGAGGCCCTGCAGGCCGTGGCGACCGGTGGTGCCGACATCTTCATCGGCTTCCAGCAGGCCGCGGTCTACCACATCGAGCACGAGCTGCTGGCCAATGTGGAGCTGCGCGCCAACCTGGGGCCGGTGCCCATGGGGCCGGTGATGGCCCCTGGCCGCGAGACGCTGGCGGCGCTGCTGGACAAGGCCGCCGCCGAAGGGGGAGCGGCCGAACGTGACCGCCTGGCCCGGCGCTGGCTGCCGGCGGGCTCGACCCGGCTGCCGCTGCCTGCGGCCAGCGCGCAGCTGAGCGATCCCGAGCAACGCTGGGTGGCCCAGCATGGCCAACTGCGCGTGGGCTACGACCCCAGCTTTGCCCCGGTCAGCCTGCGTGGTCCGCTGGGCGACTTCACCGGTTTCGGCCCCGAGCTGATGCGTCTGCTCGCGGGCAAGGCCGGGCTGACCATCGCCCAGGAGGTGGGCCTGCCCTTTGCCGAGCTGTACGAGCGCGGCCGGCTCGGCGAGATCGAGGTGCTGGTGGGCATGGCACGCACGGTGGCGCGGCGCGACGACTACGATTTCGTCGGTCCCTTCCTGAGCACGCCGACGGTGCTGTTCACCCGCTCGGGCGAGCAGAGCCAGGTGGTGGACACCGCCGACATCGGCGTGCGCCGCCTGGCCTTGCTCAAGGGCCACTTCCTGCTGCCCGAGCTGCGCCTGCGGCATCCGCGGCTGTCGGTGGTCGAGCTGGACCGGCAGGACCAGGTGCTGGCGGCGGTGGCCGAGGGCGCCGCCGATGTGGGCCTGGGCAATCTCTACGTGGTCAATGGGCTGCTGGAGCGCCGTTTCGCCGGCCGCGTGGTGCTGTCAGGGGTGGTCGGCGGCGGCGACAGCGAGTTGTATCTGGGCGTGCCACGTGGACGGCCCGAGCTGACCCGGGTGCTTTCCCGGGCGCTGGAGTCGGTCAACGACAGCGAACTGGCCACGCTGCGCGCACGCTGGCTGGCGCGCGAGGTGCCGACCAGCCCCGACTGGCGCGAACTGCTGAGCGTGGTCGGGCCGCTGGTGGCGGTGCCGGTGCTGGTGGCGCTGCTGCTGTGGATCGGCCAGCGCCGGCTGCGTCGCGCCCATGAGGCCGAGCAACTGGCGCGCCGGCAGGCCGAAGACAGCATTGCCTCGCGGGGGCGCTTCCTGGCCTACCTGGCCCATGAGCTGCGGGGCGCGCTGGGGGCGGTCAGCTCCGGCGCCCAACTGCTGCGCGGGCAGGACGATCCCGTGCGGCGCGACCGCCTGCTGCAGGCCATCGGCAACTCGGCCAGCAGCCTGCTGCAACTGCTGGAGACCACGCTGGGCTACGAGCAATCCCTGCAGGGGCGGCTCAGTCTCCAGCCCACGGCCGTGGCGCTGGGCCCCTGGTGGCGCGAGACCCTGGATCCGGCGCGCCTGGCCTCGCAGGCCAAGGGCCTGGGCTTCGTCGAGGAAAGCCGGGACCTGGACGAGGCCTCGGCCCACCTGGACGGCGTGCGCCTGCGCCAGGTGGTGCAGAACCTGCTTAACAACGCCTTGAAGTTCACCACCGAAGGCGAGGTGCGGGCCGGCGCCTGGGTGATCCACGGTCCGGGGCCGGCCCGCCTGCGCATCGAGGTGCATGACAGCGGCCCCGGCCTCAGTCCCGCCGACCGCGAGCGCCTGTTCCAGGCCTACGCCCAGGGCGAGCAGGGCCGCCGCGTCCGCCAGGGCGCCGGCCTGGGCCTGGCCATCAGCGCCCAGATCGTGCAGGCCATGGGTGGTGAGATTGCTTGTCTGCAGTCCGAGCGGGGTGCCCATTTCATGGTGGATGTTCCCCTGGGGCATGGCGCCGGCTGGCAGGGACAGGGCACTCCGCCGCCCTGACGACCAAAGGTCCGGCACTTTGCCGCGTTCGCCCGAAGGCGTACGGATGACGACCTGTTTCCTGCCCTTTTTCGGGCTCAAGTCCCGGGCCGGCCTTGGGCACCATGGGGTCCAGCGGGTGAAGTCTTGCCCGCCACCAGCCCATGAACACCCTCCTGCCCCGACTCCAAGCCCTGCTGGGCGACAACGCCACCGTCATCAAGGCGCTGATGGCGCCGATCTTCATCGTCATGGTGCTGGCGATGATGGTGCTGCCGCTGCCGCCGTTTGCGCTGGACCTGTTCTTCACCTTCAACATCGCGATGTCGCTGATGGTGATGCTGGTGGCGGCGCAGATGATCAAGCCGCTGGACTTTGCGGCTTTTCCCACGGTGCTGCTGGTCACCACGCTGCTGCGCCTGTCGCTGAACGTGGCGTCCAGCCGGGTGGTGCTGATGGAAGGCCACACCGGCACCGGCGCTGCCGGCAAGGTGATCGAGGCCTTCGGCCACTTCCTGATCGGCGGCAACTTCGCGGTTGGCCTGATCGTCTTCGCGATCCTGGTGGTGATCAACTTCATCGTCGTCACCAAGGGCGCCGAGCGGATCGCCGAGGTCGGCGCGCGCTTCACCCTGGATGCCATGCCCGGCAAGCAGATGGCGATCGACGCCGACCTGAACGCCGGCCTGATCGACGAGGAGACCGCCAAGAAGCGCCGCGCCGAGGTGGGCGAGGAGGCCGACTTCTTCGGCTCCATGGACGGTGCCAGCAAGTTCGTGCGCGGCGATGCGATCGCTGGCATGCTGATCCTGGCGATCAACATCATCGGCGGCTTCATCATCGGCGTGGCCCAGCACGGGCTGGGCGTGGGCGAGGCCGCCTCCAGCTACATCCTGCTGGCCGTTGGCGATGCGCTGGTGGCCCAGATCCCGGCGCTGCTGATCTCGGTGGCGGCGGCGATGGTGGTCTCGCGCGTGGGCTCCGAGCACGACGTGGGCAGCCAGATCCGCGACCAGATGTTCAGCTCGCCCCGTGCGCTGGGCATCACCGCCGGCATCATCGGCCTGCTGGGCCTGATTCCCGGCATGCCGCATGTGGTCTTCCTGCTGATGGCGGGCCTGATCGGCTACTACGCCTGGTGGCTGGCGCGGCGGGCCCGCCTGGCCGCCGAGCGGCCTGTGGCCAGCAAGGACGACCCGGCGCCCCAGGCCAACGCCGAGGCCAGCTGGGATGACCTGCAGCCGGTTGACACGCTCGGACTGGAGGTGGGCTACCGCCTGATCAGCCTGGTCGACAAGGCGCGCGGCGGCGACCTGCTGGCCCGCATCAAGGGCGTGCGCAAGAAGTTCGCCCAGGAGGTGGGCTTCCTGCCGCCGTCGGTGCACATCCGCGACAACCTGGAGCTCAAGCCCAGTGTCTACCGCGTGTCGCTGCGTGGCGCGGTGATCGGCGAGGGCGAGGCCTTCCCGGGCATGCTGCTGGCCATCAACCCCGGCGGCAGCGTGCCGCAACTGCCCGGCACCAAGACCACCGACCCGGCCTTCGGGCTGCCCGCGGTGTGGGTGGAAGAGCGGCTGCGCGAGCAGGCCCAAATGAGTGGCTATACGGTGGTTGATTGCTCGACCGTCGTGGCCACCCACCTCTCACACTTGATGCAGGTGAATGCCGCCAGGCTGCTGGGTCGCCAGGAGACCCAGGCCCTGGTGGATCACGTGACCAAGCTGTCCCCCAAACTGATCGAAGACGTGGTACCCAAGATGGTTGGCATCGCGACCCTGCAGAAGATCCTGCAGCTGCTGCTGGATGAAGGTGTGCATGTGCGCGACTACCGCTCGATCATCGAATGCCTGGCCGAGCATGCCTCCAGCGTTGCCGATCCGGCCGAGCTGGCCCGGCGCATCCGCATCCAGCTGGCGCCGGCCATCGTCCAGCAGATCTACGGCCCGGCCAAGGAGCTGGACGTGATCGCGCTGGACCCCGAGCTGGAACGCCTGGTCGGCCAGGCGC
Organism: Burkholderiales bacterium; assembly: GCA_017302485.1. GTDB lineage: Bacteria > Pseudomonadota > Gammaproteobacteria > Burkholderiales > Burkholderiaceae_C > Ideonella. Next base: position 6,791 of record JAFLDI010000159.1, read on the forward strand.
TGACCTCGCCGCACGGCCCCGCGCTCGACCCCGGCGTGGCCGACACCCTGACCCGCCAGGCCGCCGACAGCGCGCGCCAGCAGGAAGACCTGGGCCATCCGGCCTGTCTGCTGGTGCCCGATGTGCTGCGCTCGCCCCTGGCCCGCCTGCTCAAGCGTGCTGCGCCCCGCCTGAAGGTGCTGGCGCACAGCGAGATCCCCGAGACGCACTCGATCCGCATCGGCTCGATCATCGGAGCAGGCGCATGACCCCCCGTGAATTCATCCCCGCCGGAGCAATGGGCTCCCAGCGCACCCGGCAGGAGGCCGTATGAACGTCAAGCGATTCACCGCACGCACCTCGCGCGAGGCTTTTGTCCTGGTCCGTCAGGCCTTCGGCGAGGACGCCGTCGTGCTGTCCACCAAGCCCTGCAGCGAAGGGGTCGAAGTGCTGGCCATGGCGCCCGATGCGGTCGACCAGATTGAGCGTGTCAGCGGCGCGGCCGC
>JAFLDI010000016.1 GCA_017302485.1 Burkholderiales bacterium
CTGGGGCTGGACCGCCTGGGGCCGGGCCCGGGGCTGAGCCTGAGCGTCGGCGCCTACCCGATCGAGGGCCGCCCTGCCTTGGCACCGGGGTTGTGGGACGCATTCGCGGCCTGCCTGTCCGCGGTGGACCTGGACCAGGTGCGCGAGGACGCCCACCATGCCTGGCTGGCCGACGAGGGCGGTCCGCGCCATCCCTGGCAGGGCCTGACCCAGCCGCAGGCCGACAAGCCACAGGCCTACAGCTGGAACAAGGCGCCGCGCCTGGGCGGGCGGGTGCTGGAGACCGGTGCCATGGCGCGCCAGCTGGCCGATGGCCAGCCGCTGATCCGCGCGCTGGTGTCGCGTGCCGGTGCCAGCGTGCAGGCACGGGTGCTGGCTCGCCTGCTCGAGATGGCGCGGGTGCTGCCCTGGATGGAGGCATGGCTGACCGGGTTGCGGCCGCGCGAACCCTTCCACCTGGCCCATGCCGTGCCTGAGCAGGGGCAGGGCATCGGCCACACTGAGGCGGCGCGGGGCAGCCTGGGCCATTGGCTCAGTGTGGAGCAGGGCCGTCTGGTCTCGTACCAGATCGTGGCGCCCACCAGCTGGAACTTCTCGCCACGCGACGCCCAGGGCCAGCCCGGCGCGCTGGAGGCTGCCCTGGTGGGCTTGCCGGTCCGCGACGGCGAGGCCAGCCCGGTGGCTGTGCAGCACATCGTGCGCTCCTTCGACCCGTGCATGGTCTGCACGGTGCACTGAACATCAGGTAGGCTTGCAGTCACGCCACCCACTCCTCCGACGTGCCACCCACCGATCCGCCACGCGCCCGCATCCTGATCGTCGATGACGTGCCCGAGAACCTCGCGGTGCTGGGTGAGTTGCTGCAGCACGAGGGCTACCAGGTGCAGGTGGCCAATGGCGGTGCGGTGGCCTTGCGCCTGGCGGCCGGACCGCTGCAGCCCGACCTGATCCTGCTCGATGTGACCATGCCCGGCATGGATGGCTACGAAGTCCTGCGCCGCCTGCGCGCCGATCCGGCTACCGCGGCGCTGCCGGTGCTCTTCCTGACAGCGCGTGGCGACCCGGGTGACGAGGAGTACGGCCTGCAGCAAGGCGCCGAGGATTACCTGACCAAGCCGATCCGGCCAGCCCTGGTGCTGGCCCGCGTGCGCAACCAGTTGCAGGCCAAGCGGGCGCGCGACGTGCTGGCCAACCAGAATGCCCTGCTTGAGGCCGAGGTCCGTCGGCGCATGGAGGACAACGACCGCATCCAGCGCGTCACGATCCGCGCGCTGGCCCATCTGGCCGAGACGCGTGATCCCGAAACCGGCAACCACATCCTGCGCACGCAGTCCTACATGGGCTTGCTGGCCCGTGGGCTGAGCGGTCATCCGCGCCATGGCCAGGTGCTCGATGAGGCCATGATCGAGCAACTGGTGCGTTCCGCGCCGCTGCACGACATCGGCAAGGTCGGCATTCCCGACCACATCCTGCTCAAGCGATCGCCGCTGAACGATGAGGAGTGGGCGGTGATGAAGACCCACGCCCGTCTGGGCGCCGACGCCATCGAGCAGGCCGAGAGCGACATCGACCACCCCGTGCCGTTTCTTCAGATCGCCGCGCAGATTGCGCGCTGGCACCACGAGCGCTGGGACGGCCGGGGATATCCTGACGGCCTGGCTGGTGAGGCCATACCGCTGGCTGCCCGGCTGATGGCCGTGGCCGACGTCTTTGATTCGCTGGTGTCGCCACGGGTCTACAAGCAGCCATTCAGTCTTGAGCAGGCCCGGCAGGCCATCATCGACGGCCGGGCAACCCAGTTCGATCCTGACGTCGTCGATGTGTTCATCGACCGCTTCGATGATTTCGTGGCCGTGGCCCACCGGCACCGACCGCCGGACGGCTGAACGACCATGGACAGCGCTGCCGCTGCCGCCACCGCGGGCCGTCGATGGGCCACGCTGCGCCACCTGTTGCCGCCGCTGCTGGCAGCAGCCTTGTGGATCGCCCTGGCCGAGCGCCTGCTGGCGCACTGGTCGCCGCCTGCAGGGGTGGCCACGCTCACGCGCATCGGTGTCGGGCTGCTGCTGGCGATGGCGGTGCTGTGGTGGCAGCGCCAGCCCATGGCGACTTCGGTCGAGGAGCCGTCTGCCGGGCAGCACCGGCCCTGGGCCTGGTGGATCACGGTCCTGCTGATGACCGCCATGGGTGTGGCGGCCAACTTCACCCAGCACCGCCGCACCGAGACGGCCCGCCTGCAGGCAATCGCCGATGCCAAATCGGCGCAGGTCCATGAATGGGTGATCGAGCGCCTGCACGACCTGAACCTGGCGGGCCGGCTGCTGATGCAGGACCCGCGCCTGCCCCGGACCTTGGCGGGCGGATCGGCGGATCCGGCGGGTCAGGACGCGCTGCAGCGGCAACTGGGCATGCTGGCGCAGAGCCAGGGATTCGACGCGGCCGTGCTGCTGTCGGCCGATCATCGCCGTCTGGCGGTCTGGGGGCCGCCGTCACTGCTGCAAACGCTGCCCGGCGCCGACCAGATCGCCTCGGCCCTGGTCGCTGGCGAGGCGGTCTTGCTCCCGATGGCTGCGGATGCCGACGTTCAACCGCTGATCGACCTGGTGGTGCCCCTGGGACAGGACCGCCTGCTGCTGATGCGAACGCGCCCGGCGCAGCGACTCCAGCAGTTGCTGGCGGGCTGGCCGGCGCCCACCACCAGCGGCGAGTCCGTGCTGTTCAGGGCCGTGCCCGAGGGGGTGCTCTACATCGGTCGGGCCGGTGCGCACGGGGCTGCGGGCCCGACCACCATCCTGTCGCGGGAGCATCCCCAGGCGCTGTCGGTGCAATTGCTGGCCGGGCCCGAGCGCCAGGGCGAACTGCTGCGAGGCACGGACGGCAGTGACCGGACCGTGATGGGCGTGGGGCAGCCGGTGGCCCACACCGACTGGCTCCTGGTGGCCCAGGTGTCCCACGCCGAGTTCCTGGACACGCTGGCAGGTGATCTGGCCTGGACCGTGATGGCGGGCGCCTTCGGCCTGGCGCTGGTCAGCGCGCTGCACTGGCAGCGCCAGCAACGGCGGCAGCTGGTGGCCGCCCGCCAGACTGGGCTGCGCCAGCAGCGCCAGCTGGAGTCGCTGCGTGTGCTCAAGGCGCTGGCGGACAGTACCGACGACCTGGTCATCGCCCAGGACACGCAGGGGCGATTCATCCTGTTCAACGGTGCCGCCGAGCGCTTCACTGGCCAGCCCGCTGAGCGGGTTCTGGGGCGCGACGAGCGGGTGGTGTTTCCGCCCGAGCAGGCCCAGCAATTGATGCGTGGCGGCCAGCAGGTGGTGAGCAGCGCCGAGGTGCAGCACCTGGAGCTGAGGCTGGACACTGTGCATGGACCACGGCTGTTCCAGCTGACCCGCGGACCCTTGCGCGACGAGCGCGGCGGCGTGTTTGGCAGCTTCGGCATCGCCAGGGACGTCACCGACCGGCAGCGCATGGTGGACGAGCTCGAGCACTACCGTGCGGGCCTGGAGGCCAGGGTGGCCGAGCGCACCGCCGAGCTGGCCGAGGCGCGCGAACGCGCCGAGATCGCCAACCGGGCCAAGAGCGCCTTTCTGGCGAACATGAGCCACGAGATCCGCACGCCGCTCAACGCCATCACTGGGCTGGTGCGGCTGCTGCGCGATGCGGCGCCGACGGCGCAGCAGGCCGAGCGGCTCGGCCGCATCGATCTGGCGGCGCAGCACCTGCTGGTCATCCTCAACGATGTGCTCGACCTCTCGAAGATCGAAGCCGGCCGGCTGGACCTGGAGTCGACCGACTTCCTGCTCGACACCCTGGTCGATGAGGTCCGCGGACAGATCGCTGCCCAGGCCGCCGAACGCGGACTGCGCCTGCATGTCGAGTTGCAGCCGCCTGGGCAGTGGCTGCGCGGTGACGCGGTGCGGCTGCGCCAGGCCCTGCTCAACTACGCCGCCAATGCCGTGAAGTTCACCGAGCGGGGCGTCATCTCGCTGCGGGCCGGGGTGGTCCGCGAGGACGGTGAGCGGCGGCTGCTGCGCTTCGAGGTCGAGGACACCGGCGTTGGTCTCAGCGAAGACAGCCTCGCGCGTCTGTTCACACCCTTCGAACAGGGCGACACGTCCACCACCCGACGCCATGGTGGTACCGGACTCGGTCTGGTCATCACGCGGCGGCTGGCCGGCCTGATGGGCGGCGACGCCGGGGCCGAGAGTCAGCTGGGCGCCGGCAGCCGCTTCTGGTTCACCGCCTGGGTCGAACAGGGCCGGGCGCTGCCGGCAGTGCCACAGCGCCACATGGCACCGCCGGCCGATCGCCTGCGGGCGCGCCGGATGCCGCCCCGGGTGCTGCTGGTCGACGACAACCAGGTCAGCCTGGAGGTACTGCGCGAGCTGCTGACCAGCGTCGGCCTGCAGGTGTACACCGCCACCGACGGAGCGCAGGCCGTGCAACAGGTGCAGACCCATCCTGTCGACCTGGTGTTGATGGACCTGCAGATGCCGGTGATGGACGGCTACGCCGCCACCCGCGAGATCCGCAGCCTGCCCGGCTTCAGCCTCCTGCCGATCGTGGCCTTGAGCGCAAACGCCTACGACCAGGACCAGCGTGACTGTGCGCTGGCTGGCATGAACGGGTTCATCGGCAAGCCGGTCGACCCTGACCAGCTCTACGAGGCCGTGCTGACCTGGGTGCCCGAGACATCCGAGCAGGCGGTACCCCGGCAGGCGGCGTCTCGTCCCGCGATGCCGGACTGGCTGCTGCCGCTGGCTTCACCGGGTTTGCTGGATGTCGAGCGCGGCCTGCAACTGGTCAGTGGCGATGCGCAGCGCTACCGCGAGGTGCTGTCGATCTTCGCGCGCACCCATGGGGCCGACGTCAAGACGCTGCGTGACCTGCCCTCCGACGACCCGCTCTGGCGGCGCACGGCGCATGCCTTGCGTGGCGCGGCGGGTGCGATCGGCGCCATGGACCTGGCGCAGGCCTTGCGCACCAGTGAGGCACTGCCGAACCCCGACGGACCGGCTGCGGCTGCGCTGCTGGAGCGATTGCTTGGGCTGCTGACAGCGGCGCTGCGCGACGTGGTGGACAGCGTGCCGGCCGACGCCTCCCCCGGCGAGGTGGCGCTGCCCTTGCTGCTGGCACAGTGGTTGCCCCTGCTCCGCCAGGGCGAGCTGAGCGCCTCGACCTGGGCCGTGACGCACCATGCGGCCCTGGTGGCGACGCTGGGGCGGCCTCTGGCCGACGCGCTGCAGGATCTGGCCAGCCGCTTCGACTACGATGGTGTGCTGGTCCTGCTGCAGCAGCACGGCCACAGCTGAGGCCGTGCATCCTTCCCCATGCCCGACGAACCGATCCAGCCCGTTGCCGTGTCCACCGCGCGACTGCCTACGACGCCTCCTGAGCTGGAAGGCGTCGACGAGTCCACCTGGCTCGACGTCATCCAGAAGATGGACGAGGTCTACTCGCAGTTGGTGGCTGACGAGATCGCGCTGGAGCAGAAGAACACCGAGCTCGAGCGCAGCCAGCAGTTCATCTTCAGCCTGCTGTCGGCGATGAGCGACGTGCTGGCGGCCTGCAACGAGGCCGGCCAGATCGAGGAGACCAATGCCGCGCTGTGCGAGCTGGTGGGTCGCAGCGAGGCGCAGCTGCGCGGCAGCGCGCTGGCCGCGCTGATGGCCGACGACAGCAGCGCGGCGCGCATTCGCCACGTGCTGGAGACGCCGGCCCTGCAGCGGGGCGGCACCGTGGTTGAGGTCGAGCTGCAGGGTGAAGCGGGCCAGCGCGTGCCGGTCGACTTCAACTGCTCACCGCGCCTGGATGCCGATGGGCGCCGGGTGGGGCTGGTCTTCGTCGGGCGGCCGATGGGCGAGTTGAAGCGCGCCTACCACCAGCTGCGCGAAGCCCATGAGGCGCTCAAGCGCACCCAGCAGCAGCTGCTGCACTCCGAGAAGATGGCCTCGCTGGGCCGTCTGGTGGCCGGCGTGGCCCACGAGCTGAACAACCCGATCAGCTTCGTGCTGGGCAATGTGCATGCCATGCGCCGCTACAGCGAGCGGCTGCGCCAGTACCTGGGAGCGATCCATGCCGGCGCCAGCCGCAGCGAGCAGGACGAACTGCGCGCCCAGCTGCGCATCGATCACGTGCTGGCCGACCTGCCCTCGCTGATGGAGGGTATGCTCGAAGGCGCGCACCGCACCGCCGACATCGTCAACGGCCTCAAGCGCTTCTCGGCGGTGGACCGCGAGGAGCGGGTCGAGGTCGATCTGGGGGGCGTGGTCGAGCGCGCCATCCACTGGGTGCGCAAAGGCACGGCGCCGGTCTTCCAGGTGGATTGGCAGGCCGGCGAGGCCTGCGCCGTGATGGGCAGCCCGGGGCAGCTGCTGCAGGTGGTGATGAACCTGGTGCAGAACGCCTACGACGCCGCCAGCAGCCGCGCTGGCGTGGTGCCGGCCTTGCGTGCCACGCTGCGGCGACAGGACAGCCAGGCGGTGCTGACACTGCACGACAACGGCCCCGGCATCGCGCCCGAGCACCTGCACCGCATCTTCGACCCCTTCTTCACCACCAAGCCGGTGGGCAAGGGCACCGGCCTGGGCCTGTCGATCAGCTATGGCATCGTCGAACAGCACGGTGGCACGCTCAGCGCCGAGAACCACCCGCAGGGCGGGGCGGTGTTCACGCTGCAGCTGCCGCTGGTGGTCGCTGCGACGCCACCTGCAGGACGCTGAGGCCGTGACGACCCGGAGCAAACGCATGGGACGGCCGTCGACCGCACGGACGGATGGACCGTGGCCAGGGTCATCGCTGCCAGCGTCGAGCAGGCCCTGGGACCCGCCCCGACCGACCCCGAGGTCGCGGTGGTGCAGATCCTCAAGGTCCGGCGCACCGCCGAGATTGTGACCACGTCTCCTGTGTCCCCGGAGGCCCTGGATGCGGCCGATCAGGCCCTGCTCGAACGCATCTGGGGGCACTGGCCGCGCCTGCCCATGCCTCGGTCCGACTGGGATGCGCTGGCGCGGCAGGTGGATCAGTCAGCAGAGCGACCGGCGACCTGGAAACCAACGATATTGCTCCGTTCGGCCAAACAGGAACGCTGGGTTGCCCGCAAGCAGACCAGCCACGCCCACCGGGCGACGCTGCAGCGACTCTGCGACGCCAACGAACGCTCGGTGCACCGCAGTGGCGGTGCGGATCCGATGCCTGGGCAGCCTGTGCCGGACGACGCCTTGCTGACGCCGGGCGGCCTGAGCGTGTTCTTCAAGGCCCTGGGCCTGACGCCGCCGGACGCCTCGCCATGAAAAACGCCCCGGCAGGCGGGGCGTCGAAGATGGTGCCGGTGAAGAGAGTCGAACTCCCGACCTTCGCATTACGAATGCGCTGCTCTACCAACTGAGCTACACCGGCGAACTTGGAATTATAGACCGGAATCCGTGGATCCGGTCGATGGCTGGGGGACTGCTCAGGCCGGCGGGTTCAGGTGGTAGTCGGTCGCCCGCTGGACTTCGTTCCTGGAGCCCAGCACCACCGCCACGCGCTCGTGCAGCTTGCCCGGCACGAGGTCCATGATGCGCTGCCGGCCATTGGTGGCCAGTCCGCCGGCCTGCTCGACCAGGAAGGCCATCGGATTGGCCTCGTACATCAGGCGCAGCTTGCCGGGCTTGTCCGGATCGCGCTTGTCCCAGGGGTACAGGAAGACGCCACCGCGGGTGAGGATGCGGTGCACATCGGCCACCATGCTGGCCACCCAGCGCATGTTGAAGTCCTTGCCGCGCGGGCCTTCCTTGCCCTGCAGGCACTCATCGATGTAGCGCTTCACCGGGGCATCCCAGTGGCGCATGTTCGACATGTTGATCGCGAACTCCTTGGTGTCCTCGGGGATCCGCACCTGGTCCTCGGTCAGCACCCAGGAGCCGGTCTCGCGGTCCAGTGTGAACATGGCCACGCCGGTGCCCATGGTCAGCACCAGCGTGGTCTGCGGGCCGTAGACGCAGTAGCCGGCGGCAGCCTGCTGCTTGCCGGGCTGCAGGAAGTCCTCTTCGCTGATGCCGCGCTGGTTGTTGACCTTGCGCAGCACCGAGAAGATGGTGCCGATCGAGACATTGACATCGATGTTGCTGCTGCCGTCCAGCGGATCGAACAGCAGCAGGTATTCGCCCTGCGGGTAGCGGTTGGGCACCACGTGGATGCTGTCCATCTCCTCGGAGGCCATGGCCGCCAGGTGGCCGCCCCACTCGTTGGCCTCGATCAGCACTTCGTTGGAGATGATGTCGAGCTTCTTCTGCACCTCACCCTGCACGTTCTCGGAGGCGGCCGAGCCCAGCACTTCGCCCAACGCACCCTTGTTGACCGAGATGGCGATGCTCTTGCAGGCGCGTGCCACCACCTCGATCAGCAGGCGCAGCTGGGCCGGGATGTGGCCGTGCTCGCGCTGCTGCTCGACCAGGTAGCGCGTGAGCGAGATTCGTGAACTCATGGAAAGCTCTCCTCCAGGGGGATGGGTGATTCAGGCGGCGTCCAGCGCGCGGCTGACGATCTCGCGGCTGTCGCCGCTCAGCTTGGGGCTGGCGGCCACGCGGGCAATGGCCTCGCGGGCGGCGCTGCGATAGGGCTCGGCCAAGGCGGTCCAGCGGTCCAGCGCACGGGCCACACGCGAGGCCAGCTGCGGGTTGGTGGCGTCCAGAGCGATCACCATGTCGGCCCACAGCACATAGCCGGCGGCGTCGCTGCGGTGGAAAGCCGCGGGGTTGAACATCACCAGCGAGCTGAGCAGCGAACGCGCCCGGTTGGGGTTGGACAGCGTGAACTGCGGGTGCTGCAGCAACTGGCGCACGCGGGCGAAGACGCGGCCATCCTTCTCGGCAGCGCGGGCCTGCACCTGGAACCACTTGTCGACCACCAGCGCCTCGTTGCCGGCCAGCGCCAGAAAACGCTCCAGCGCCGGCTGGGCCAGCTCGGCGTGGGCATTGACCAGGGCTTCAAGCGCGCCCAGTCGGTCCGTCATATTGTTGGCATCCTTGAAGCGCTGGAAGGCGCGGCCGGGCCACACGGCGTCGCCCGTGGCCACGGCGTGGCGCACCAGCATCGCCAGCGCCAGGTTGGCCAGCGCGCGCTGGCCACTCTGGGCGGCGTCGGGGCGGTAGCCCTCGCGCACCTGATGGGCGTCGAAGGCAGCGGCCCATTCGGGCTGCAGGCAGGCGGCGACCTGGTTCAGCCAGGACTCGCAGGCGGCGTGGATGCGCTGGGGGTCGACCGGTGTGATCAGCTCGGCCAGGTAGGTCTCGACCGGCAGCTGCAGGGCGCGGGCCTTGAACGACGGGTCCAGCGCCGGATCGGTCAGCAGCGCGCGCAGCGCCGCCAGGTAGGCATCGTCGAGCTGAACCTGACCGTCGCCGGCCACTGCGGCGGCCAGGCGTGTGACGGCCAGGCGCTGGCCGGCTTCCCAGCGGTTGAAGGCGTCGGTGTCGTGGGCCAGCAGCACCAGCAGGTCGGCGTCGCTCAGCCCATCGTCCAGCAGCACCGGGGCCGAGAAGCCGCGCAGCAGCGAGGGCACGACCTCCTGTGTCACGCCGGCAAAGACGAACCTCTGCTCGGCCTCGGTCAGGACCAGCACGCGCTCGGTGCCGCTGGCGCCGGCCTCGTCCTGCAACTGCAGCGCCACGGCCTGGCCGTCGCGGCCCACCAGGCCCATGCGCACTGGCAGCAGTTGCGGCAGCTTGGCGCTCTGGCCGGGGGTGGCGGGGGTGTGCTGGCGCAAGGTCAGCGTGTAGCTGGCGCCGGCGGCGTCCCAGCTGCCGCGGGCCTGCAGGCGCGGCGTGCCGGCCTGGCTGTACCAGCGCTTGAAGACGTCCAGCTGCGCAGCCAGGGTGCTGCCCGGGTTGGCGTCGGCAATGGCCTGCGCGAAGTCGTCGCAGGTCACGGCCTGGCCATCGTGGCGCTGGAAGTACAGCTTCATGCCGGCGGCAAAGCCGGCGCGACCCACCAGCGTGTGCATCATGCGCACGACCTCGGCACCCTTCTCGTAGATGGTGGGGGTGTAGAAATTGTCGATCGCCTGGTAGGCGTCGGGGCGCACCGGGTGGGCCATGGCACCGGCGTCCTCGGTGAACTGGCGTTCGCGCAGGCTGCAGACGTCGGCGATGCGGCGCACCGCGCGGGCGCTGGCGCTGCCGCTCATGTCCATGCTGAATTCCTGGTCGCGGAAGACGGTCAGGCCCTCCTTGAGCGACAGCTGGAACCAGTCGCGGCAGGTGATGCGGTTGCCGGTCCAGTTGTGGAAGTACTCGTGGCCGACCACGCTCTCGATGCCGTCGAAGTCGTCATCGGTGGCGGTGGCCGGGCTGGCCAGCACGAACTTGGTGTTGAAGATGTTCAACCCCTTGTTCTCCATCGCGCCCATGTTGAAGTCGTCGACGGCGACGATCATGAAGCGTTCCAGGTCCAGCGGCAGGCCGAAGCGGTGCTCGTCCCAGATGATCGAGGCGATCAGCGAGTTCATCGCGTGCTCGGTCTTCTCCAGGTCGCCGCGCTTGACGTAGACCTGCAGCAGGTGCTCCTGACCACCGCGGCTGGTCACGCGCTGCTCGCGGCGCACCAGGTCGGCGGCCACCAGCGCGAACAGGTAGCTGGGCTTGGGGAAAGGGTCGCTCCAGACGGCGAAATGGCGGCCGCCGTCCAGGTCGCCCTGCTCCACCAGGTTGCCGTTGGACAGCAGCACCGGGTACTTCGACTTGTCGGCGCGCAGCGTGACCGTGTAGGTGGCCATCACGTCAGGGCGGTCGAGGAAATAGGTGATGCGGCGGAAGCCCTCGGCCTCGCACTGGGTGAACAGGCCCGAGCCGCTGGCGTACAGGCCGCTGAGCTGGGTGTTCTTCTCGGGCGCGATGGTGTTGCGGATCTCCAGCGTGAAGGTGTCGGCCTCGGGGGCATCGATCACCAGCTGGCCGTCCTCGTGGCGGAACGAGACGCTCTGGCCGTCGACCAGCACGCGCAGCAGGTTCAGGTCCTCGCCATGCAGGCGCAGCGGCTGCTTGTCCTGTGCGGTATCGCGCTGCACGCTGAGTTTGCTGGCGACGATGGTCTTGGCGGCGTCCAGGTCGAAGCTCAGCTCGGCCTGGTGGATGGTGTAGGCCGGCGCGGTGTAGTCCTCGCGGCGGATCAGGGGGGCAGCGCCTTCACGCATCAACATCATGGTGGGCATCCTCTGGGTTCAGTGGAACAGAAGGGCCGGATCCAGGGCGGTGAAGTCGCTCACCGTGGCAATCCGGTTCGGGAAGTGGCCGAACGCCTCGGCGTCCAGCGTGGTGGTCAGGGCGATGGCGGCCATCCCGGCGCGCCGTGCGGCCTCCAGTCCCAGCGGCGCGTCTTCGAAGACCAGGCAGGTCTCGGGCGGCACACCCAGCCGCTGGGCGGCGGCGAGGAAGATGTCCGGGTGGGGCTTGCCGCGCAGGCCCTCGGCCGGGCTGCTCACCACCGCCACCCATTCGGCCAGGCCGAAGCGCTCGAAAGCCAGCGCGATGTTGTCCGGCGGTGCGGCGGTACACACCGCCAGACGCTTGCCGGCGGCGTGGGCACGCTGCAGCAGTGCCCGGGCGCCGGCCACCAGTTGCAGCTCCTGCCGGGCCATGGCGCGGTAGACCTGCTCGCGCTCGTCGGCCATGCGCTCGATTTCGGCCGCGCTGGCGCCGGGGAACATATCGGCCAGGATCTCCGGGCCGCTGCGGCCCGCGGTGCTGGCGAAGTGCGCCGGATCGTCAGACAGCGGTCGGCCGACCGTGGCGCCCCACTGCACCCAGGCGCGGGCGTGCAGCGGCATGCTGTCGATCAGCGTGCCGTCGAGGTCGAACAGCAGGGCGTCGAAGCCCCGGCGCGGGGGGGCGTTCACAGGCCCTGTTTCAGGCTGGCGGCGATGAAGGTGTCGAGATCACCATCCAGCACCTTCTGGGTGTTGGAGATCTCGACGTTGGTGCGCAGGTCCTTGATGCGGCTCTGGTCCAGCACATAGGAGCGGATCTGGTGGCCCCAACCGACGTCGGTCTTGGTGTCCTCCAGCTTCTGCTGCGCCTCCATGCGTTTCTTCATCTCGTGGTCGTACAGGCGCGAGCGCAGCCGGCGCCAGGCGACATCGCGGTTGCTGTGCTGGCTGCGGCCGTCCTGGCACTGCACCACGATGCCGGTGGGGATGTGCGTCAGGCGCACCGCCGAGTCGGTCTTGTTGATGTGCTGGCCGCCTGCGCCCGAGGCGCGGAAGGTGTCGGTGCGCACGTCAGAGGGGTTGATCTCGATCTCAATCGAGTCATCGATCTCCGGATACACGAACAGCGAGGCGAACGAGGTGTGGCGGCCGCCCGCCGAGTCGAAGGGGCTCTTGCGCACCAGGCGGTGCACGCCGGTCTCGGTGCGCAGGTGGCCGAAGGCATAGTCGCCTTCGACCTTGATGGTGGCGCTCTTGATGCCGGCCACGTCGCCCGGGGTCTCGTCCTCCAGCGTGGCCTTGAAGCCCTTGCGCTCGCAGTACTTGAGGTACTGGCGCAGCAGCATGCCGGCCCAGTCGCAGGCTTCGGTGCCGCCGGCGCCGGCCTGGATGTCGATGAAGCAGTTGCTCGGGTCGGCCGGGTTGCTGAACATGCGGCGGAACTCGAGGCGCTCGACGATCTCGCGCAGCGCGTCGGCCTCGGCCTCGATGGCGGCCAGGCCGTCGAGGTCCTCGTCGGCCTTGCTCATCTCGAAGAGCTCGAGGTTGTCAGCCAGGTTGCTGCTCAGGTGGTCGATCGTGCCGACCACCTCGTCCAGGGTCTTCTTCTCCTTGCCCAGCTCCTGCGCCCGCTTGGGGTCGTTCCAGATGTCCGGGTTCTCGAGGGTGGCGTTGACCTCGGTCAGCCGCAGTGTCTTGCGGTCGTAGTCAAAGATACCCCCGTAGCGCTTCGGTGCGGGCGCTGAGGTCGGACAGGGTGGTGCCGATGGCGTTGATGCGTTCGATGTCCATGGGGCGGCCTCGGGTGACGGGCAGTATTCGGTGAAAGCGTCGGATTTTCGCACGGGGCGCACCCGGGTGGGGGCGGCACCCGGGGCTGCCACAATGGCGCCGAAGCCAACAGGCTGCCGGGCACGCTGCACCGGCAGCCACGACGAGGAGACCCCAGGACGTGCTCTGGGTGGTGACGAGCCTGAAGCTGGTGTGCGAGGTGGCGCTGATGGCCACGCTGGGCCGCGCCGTGCTGCGCCGCTGGCTGGGTGGTGTCGCCGCCGACAACCCCTTCCACCGCCTGCTGGACTGGGTCGTCCGCCCGGCCGAGCGCCTGACGGGCCGGGCCATGGTGCCAGCGCTGCTGGGCCTGTGGTTGGCGGCCACGCTGGCCAAGATTGGCCTGTGCCTGGGTCAAGGGGGCTGCCGATGAGCGATGCGCAGCGACGCCATTGGCGTGCCGTGCGTTGGCTCACGGCGGTCCTGTTGGTGCTGTGGCTGGTGGCGGGCTTCTCGGTTGTCTACTTCGCCCGCCAGCTGTCCTTCAGCTTCTTCGGCTGGACCTTTGGCTTCTGGTGGGCGGCGCAGGGGGCGCTGCTGGTCTTCGTGGGGCTGGTGGTGGTCTACCAGGTGGCCGCGCGTCGACTGGACGAGCAGGTGGGGGTCGATGAAGCCGATTGATGCCCCGCTGGCCGACGGCGACAGCGGTCTGCGCCGCCGCCTGCACCTGTTCTACCTGGCCTACACGCTGTGCTTCGTGGTCTTCATCGGCGTGATGATGGGGCTTGAGCGCATGGGGCTGCCGCGCGCGGCGATCGGCTTCGTGTTCCTGTCGGCACCGCTGGTGATCTACGCGGTGGTGGGCGTGCTGAGCCGCACCACCGATGCCGACGAGTACTACGTGGCCGGCCGGCGCGTACCGGCGGTCTACAACGGCATGGCCACCGCCGCCGACTGGATGAGTGCCGCCTCGTTCATCGGCATGGCCGGCACGCTCTACATGACCGGCTATGAGGGGCTGGCCTTCATCCTGGGCTGGACCGGCGGCTACTGCCTGGTGGCCTTCCTGCTGGCCCCCTACCTGCGCCGCTTCGGCCGCTACACCGTACCCGATTTCCTGGGCGAGCGTTACGAGGGCCACCTGACCCGCGTGATCGGGCTGGCCGCAGCCATCCTGGCCTCGTTCATCTATGTGGTGGCGCAGATCTATGGTGTGGGTCTGATCACCACCCGGCTGACCAGCATCGCCTCGTTCGAGATTGGCGTCTTCCTGGGCCTGGGCGGCATCCTGGTGTGCTCCTTCCTGGGTGGCATGCGGGCGGTCACCTGGACGCAGGTGGCGCAGTACATTGTCCTGGTCATTGCCTACCTGGTGCCAGTGGCCTGGCTGGCCTGGGAGCAGACCGGCGTGCCGGTGCCGCAGGCGGTTTACGGCTACCAGCTGCAAAAGGTCACTGAGGCCGAGCGGGCCCTCAAGGCCGACCCGCGTGAGCGCGAGGTGATCGCCGCCTACCGCGCCCGGGCTGACGAACTGGGCCGCAAGCTGCAGCAGGTGCCGCAGGCGCTGGCGGCCGACCGCGCCGAGGCTCAGCGGCGCATCAGCGATCTCAAGCTGGCCAATGCGCCGCAGCGCGAGATCCAGGCCGCCGAGCGCGCGTTGACTCAGTTGCCCAAGAACGAGGCCGCGGCCGCCGAGGTCTGGCAGCGCGAGCGCCTGCGCCTGGAGATGAAAGCGCGGCCTCTGGCCGGCATGCCGGACCACGCGCTGCCTTTTGCCGGCAACCCCGAGGGCACGGTCGACGAACGGCGCGAGTTCGAGCTGTCGCGCCGCAACTTCCTGGCGCTGGTGTTCTGCCTGATGGTGGGCACGGCGGCGCTGCCGCACATCCTGACGCGCTACTACACCACGCCCACGGTGCGTGAGGCGCGCGAGTCGGTGAGCTGGTCGCTGCTGTTCATCGTGCTGCTTTACCTGACCGCGCCGGCCCTGGCGGTGCTGGTCAAGTACGAGGTCTTCAGCCAGCTGGTGGGGACGCCGATCGACCTGCTGCCCGCCTGGATTGCCAACTGGAGCAAGGTCGATCCGTCCTTGCTGTCGGTGGAGGATGTCAACCGCGACGGCATCCTGCAGCTGGGTGAGCTGCACATCGGCAGCGAAATCATCGTGCTGGCCATGCCCGAGATCGCCGGCCTGCCCTACGTGATTTCGGGCATGGTGGCCGCGGGTGGCCTGGCGGCGGCGCTGTCCACGGCCGATGGCCTGCTGCTGACGATTGCCAATGCGCTGTCGCACGACGGCTACTACCACATGATCGACAACCGAGCCAGCACCGCGCGGCGGGTGATGCTGGCCAAGGTGATCCTGCTGGCGGTGGCGCTGGCGGCAGCCTTTGTGGCGGCGCAGAAACCGGCCAACATCCTGTTCCTGGTGTCGGCGGCGTTTTCGCTGGCCGGCTCGGCCTTCTTCCCGGCGCTGGTACTGGGCATCTTCTGGCAGCGGGCCAACAAATGGGGTGCGGCCAGCGGCATGCTGGCCGGGCTGGGCCTGTGCTTCTGGTACATGGCCACCACCGATCCCTGGCTGCGCGGCCTGTTCGGCGTGACGGCGCCGGTGCAGCTGTGGTGGGGCATCCAGCCGATCTCGGCCGGCGTGTTCGGGGTGCCGCTGGGTTTCGTCGTGACAGTGGTGGTCAGCCTGCTGACGCCCAGGCCATCTGAAGCGGCGCGGCAACTGGTGCTTCGCCTGCGCCGTGGTTCAGCGGCGTGAAGAGATGACGATGCCAGCGACGATGGCCGCGAAGGCCACGCCGTGGAACCACTGCGGCCACAGGCCCAGCAAGGCGGCCGACATCAGCGCCGCGAAGAGCGGTGTCAGGTTGCCGAAGAAGGCGGCCACCGATGGGCCGACTGTGGCCACGCCCAGGCCCCAGCAGCGGTAGGCGATCAGCGCCGGGCCGATCGCCACGTACAACAACAGCGGCAGCAGCCAGGGCGTCCAGTGCCACTGGGCCTTGTCGGCCAGCAGCAGCTCGGCACCGGCGCTCAGGGTGCAGAAGGGCAGGCCAAAGGCGGTCTGCACCAGCAGGAATTCGGCCCAGTTCCAGGCCGGCCGCTGCTCGCCTTGCATCAGTTGTGGCGGGCGCGCCAGCATCCAGCTGTACAGCGCCCAGCTGACGATGGCCAGCAGCATCAGCAGGTCGCCCGGCACAAATTGCAGGGTCAGCAGGCGCTTCGGCTGACCCTGGGCCAGCACCAGGAGCACCCCGGCCATCGAGCAGGCGGCGCCGATCAGGTCCTGAACGCGCGGACGTACGCCGTAGAACAGTCGCCCGATGGCCAGCATCCACACCGGCATGCTGGCGGCGATCAGCGTCACGTTCAGCGGTGTGGAGGTATGCAAGGCCATGTACTGCAGAGCGTTGTAGCTGCCCATGCCCAGGATGCCCAGCATCAGCAGATGGCGCCAGCGCGGCCAGATCAGCTCGCGCTGGGCCAGGGCCGCGCGGCCCAGCGGCCACAGCAGCGCCAGGGCGATCAGCCAGCGCACCAGGTTCAGCGCCAGCGGTGGCACCGTGCCCACTGCCAATCGGCCGACCACGGCATTGCCTGCCCACAGCAGCGGCGGCAGGGTCAGCAGCAGGGCGATCTTGGGGGTCAGGCGGGTGGTCATCGGCGAAGGGCAATGGGCCGGTCCCTGCGGTCGGGGCCAAAGGGTGGCACGATAGCCGAGATCACGACATCTGCCCCACCATTCCAGGAGACTTGCCATGAGCCTGAGCAGCCGCGCCATCCAGATCGACGCCTTCGGTGGCCCCGAGCAACTTCGGCTCGTCGAGCGCGAGGTGGGCGAGCCCGGCCCGGGCGAGATCCGCATCCGCCACCACGCGGTGGGCCTGAACTTCATCGACGTCTATCAGCGTACCGGTCTGTACCCCAACGCGCTGCCTCTGGTGCTGGGCATGGAGGGCGCAGGCATCGTCGAGGCCTTGGGCGAGGGCGTCGACCACCTGTCGGTGGGCGACCGCGCAGCCTATGCCAGCCAGCCGCCAGGCGCCTATTGCGAGCGGCGCGTGATGCCGGCGCGCAGCGTGGTGCGCCTGCCCGACGCGATCGACTTCGAGACCGGCGCCGCGATGATGCTCAAGGGCCTGACCGTGCAGTACCTGCTGCGTGGCACCCAACCGCAAGGTGGCCTTCATCCGGGCGATGCCATCCTGTTCCATGCCGCCGCCGGCGGTGTCGGCCTGATCGCCTGCCAGTGGGCGCGGGCGATGGGTCTGGTGCTGATCGGCACCGCCGGCAGCGACGAGAAATGCGCGCTGGCCGCCGCGCATGGTGCCAGCCACGTCATCAACTACCGCCGGGAGGACTTTGTCGCCCGGGTCAGAGAGATCACCGGCGGTCGGGGCGTCAAGGCCGTCTATGACTCTGTGGGCGCCGACACCTTCATGAAGTCTCTCGACTGCCTGGCACCGTTCGGCCTGCTGGCCAGCTTCGGCAATGCCTCGGGCAAGGTGCCGCCGCTGGATGTGGGCGTGCTCGGCGGCAAGGGCTCGTTGTACGTCAGCCGGCCCACGCTGTTCACCCACATCGCTACGCGCGAGCGCACCCAGGCGATGGCCGACGACCTGTTCGAGATGGTGGGTTCGGGGGCGGTGGCGATCCGCATCGACCAGCGCTACCCGCTGGATCACGTGGCCCAGGCACACAGCGACCTCGAGGCACGCGCCACCACCGGCTGCAGCATTCTGACGCTCTGATCAGCCGCGCGGCGCCAGCAGGTCCTGCGTTTCAGGGTGGCGGCGCATGTAGACCGCGACGTAGCTGCACAGCGGCTGCACCCGCCAGCCTTGCTGGCGGGCATGTGCCAGCGCCGCGGCCACCAGTTGCGCTGCGATGCCGCGGCCTTCCAGCGCGCGCGGCACGCCGGTGTGGGTCATCACCATGACGCCGTCCTGCAGGTGGTAGTCGGCCTCACAGCGCAGGCCGTCGACCACGGCCTCAAAGCGGCCGAGGTCGGGTAGGTGCGAGATGGCGAGCTCGCTCACTGCGCCGGCCCCAGCTGCTGCCACAGGAAGGCGAACTCCAGCGCCATGCGATCGGCGTGCTGGGCGTTGTCGGCACCAGCGCCGTGGCCGCCCTCGATGTTCTCGTAGTAGAGGACATCGTGGCCCTGCTCGATCATGCGCGCGGCCATCTTGCGCGCATGGCCGGGGTGCACGCGGTCGTCGCGGGTGCTGGTGACGAACAGCAGCTTGGGCATCTTCACGCCGGCACGCACGTTCTGGTAGGGGCTGTAGCGCGAGATGAAGGCCCAATCCTCGGGCTTGTCTGGGTCGCCGTACTCGGCCATCCAGCTGGCACCGGCCAGCAGCGTATGGTAGCGGCGCATGTCCAGCAGCGGCACCTGGCAGACCACGGCGTTGAACAGGTCCGGGCGCTGCACCATCACCGAGCCGACCAGCAGTCCGCCATTGCTGCCGCCCATGATGCCCAGGTGGCGAGGCGAGGTGACCTTGGTGGCGATCAGGTCCTGGGCCACGGCGATGAAGTCGTCATAGCTCTTCTGCTTGCCCTCGCGCACCGCCGCCTGGTGCCAGGCCGGGCCGAACTCGCCACCGCCGCGGATGTTGGCCACCACCAGCACGCCGCCCTTGCCGTACCAGGTGGTGCCGAAGCCGCCTGAGTACCAGGGGTTCATCGAAACCTCGAAGCCGCCGTAACCGTACAGCAGCGTGGGGCGCGCGCCGTCCGCCTGGGCGCCCTGGGGCCAGACGATGAAGTAGGGCACGCGGGTGCCGTCCTTGGAGGTGGCGAAGCGCTGCTCCACCCGCATGCCGCTGGCATCGAAGAACGCCGGCCGGGCCTTGATCGACTGCAGTGCACCGCCACCAGCGTCGCCCTGGTAAAGGGTGTCGGGGGTGAGGAAGTCCGTGTAGCTGGCGAAGAAGGCCTCGGCCAACGGGTCCTTGGCCACCTGCGGGTCATGCAGGCTGCGGGTGGACAGGGTGCCGGGGAAGGGTGCCTGGATCTCGCGCCGGCTCCAACCGCCCGGGCCGGGGGTCCAGGCTTCCGCGCGGCCGGCGACGTTGTCCAGCACGTCGATCAGCACCCGGCTGCGGGTGGTGGAATAGCCCGACAAGGAGCGCGTGGCAGTGGGCGTGAAGAGGGCGGTGAACTGGCGCTGCCCAGCCAGGTATGCGGCCGCGTCGGCCACCAGCAGCGAGCCGCTGGGCCAGCGCTGGCCACTCACCGTCCAGTCGCTGCGCAGGCGCAGCAGCACGCGATCGCGCCAGAAGCTCAGGTCGGCGTCGGCCGGTTTGTCCAGGCGCTGCAGTGCGCCGCGCTGCCACAGGAACAGCTCGCTGCGGTAGAAGTCGATCGCGCGCTGAAACAGCACCCGCTCGAAGCCCGGCGTGTGGTCGACGATGGCGTCGGCTGCGACGTCGGTGGGCTGTGCCTCGAAGATGCGCTGGGCCTCGGCCAGCGTCTGGCCGCGCTTCCACAGCCACATCACCCGCGGATAGCCGGAATCGGTCAGGCTTCCGGGGCCGGTGTCGGTGCCCACCAGCACCTGCTGTTCATCGACCCAGGCGACGCTGGACTTGGCCTCGGGCAGACGAAAACCGTCGTCCACGAAGCGGCGGGTGGCCAGGTCGAACTCGCGCACCACGGTGGCATCGGCGCCGCCACGGGAGAGCTGCAGCAGGCAGCGCGTCGACTGACCGCCCAGGCAATGCGCGCCCTTCCACACCCAGTTCTCGCTTTCGGTGCGCGCCAGTGCGTCCAGGTCGAGCAGCAGCTCCCACTCGGGTTGGGCCTGGGCGTAGCTGGCCAGCGGTGTGCGCCGCCACAGACCGCGCGGATGTTCGGCGTCCTGCCAGAAGTTGTAGAAGTGCTCGCCCCGGCGGCTGGCCGTGGGGATGCGCTCCTTGGAGTCCATGATGGCCTTCAGCCGCGTGCGGTTGGCGGCAAAGTCCGGGTGGGCCTCCAGCACCGGTCGGCTGGCACCGTTGCGCTGCTTGACCCAGTTCAGTGCGGCCTCGCCGCTGACGTCCTCCAGCCACTGGTGCGGGTCAGGAGAGGGGGGCTGGGCCGGAGCGTTCATCGTGAAGGCCAGCGCCAGCAGGGGCGCAGCAAGCAGGCGGAGGGCAGGGGACATCGTCGTCGGGGCGCCGGTGGGCGGTCTTGGGGACGCCAGGGGGCGGCGCACCGGGTGGGCGCGCCGCGTGAAACCCCATGATAGGCGAGGGCGGCTGCCCGTCAGGTTCACGCGGGCATCAGGCAGGCATCAGCCGTTTGGGCTCGAAGTCGACGGTCTCGTTGCCGTCGCCCAGCCAGATCTGGCCATCCTGCACCGTCACCTGCAGTTGCATGCTGCGCTGCGCCAGACCGGCGAGGGCCTTGCTGGCCTCGGCGGGGACCTGCCAGACGCTGAGCCTGTCCAGCCGGGCGACCTTGTTGGCCAGGCCCTGCCACCAGATCGGCGCCGAGCTGCCATAGGCGAAGAGCGTGACCCGCTCGGCACGCGAGCAGGCCTTGGCCAGGCGGCGGTCGTCGGGCTGGCCCACCTCGACCCACTGCAGCAGCTCGCCGGTCAGGTCCTTCTGCCAGAGGTCGGGCACCTCGGTGTCGGACAGGCCAGCAGTGAACTCCAGACGCCCCCGCAGGTCATCCGCGGGCACGCACAGCGCGAAGGCCAGCACCCGCATCATCATGCGTTCGTCGTTCTCGGAGGGGTGGCGGGCCAGGGTGAGGGCGTGGTCGGCATAGACCGAACGGTCCATGTCGGCGATCTGCAGCTGGGCCTTGAAGATGGTGGACTTGAGCGCCATGGTGGGCCGGGAGTGTATCGGCCCGTCACCCGCGGCGGCTCAGCTGGCCTCGGCCAGCGGCTTGAGCTGGTTCAGGCCCGCCTCGAAGTCAGGTCCGACCAGGCGGTCCATCAGCAGGCCCATCCAGCGCATCAGAGGATTCGCGCCCATGCGCCCATCCATCAGCCAGCTGACCCGGGTGCCGCCGTCGCGTGGCTCGAAGCGCAGCTCGCCTTGCGTCGTGTCGTCCCAATCGGGGAAGTACAGGTCATAGCGCACCCGCACCGGAGGTTCCACCTGGGTCAGCGTCATTCGTCCATCACCCTGGCTGGTGCTGCGCCATTCCCAGCCGGCGCCGGCACCGCTGGCCGGACCGAAGTAACTGATGGCCATCGCCGGGTCGCGGCGATTCCAGACTGTCCAGCGCTTCCATTGGGCCGGTTCGGCGACCAGGGCGAAGACCTTGTGCGGCGCAGCGGTGATCTGGATGTGGCGCTCCACATGGTACTCGCGCGGCAGCAGCATGCCCCCCAGAGCTGCCACGGCCAGCACAGCCACCAGGGACATCAGCAAGCGCTTGATCCACACCATAGGGGTCTCCAGGAGACGGTTGGGACAGCCGAAGTCTCGGCCCTGCGGTCAACCCTGGCAAGCCCCAGGGTCCCTGAGGGGCTGGCATCATCGGCCACTCACTGATCATCCGCCCTGCGCCAGGGCTTGTCTGCGCATGAATGAAACCGACAATCCCCTGCTGAGCGACTGGCATGGCCCCTTCGGCCTGCCCCCCTTCGAGCGCATCCGCGCCGAGCACTTCGAGCCTGCGCTGGTCG
Organism: Burkholderiales bacterium; assembly: GCA_017302485.1. Classification (GTDB taxonomy): domain Bacteria; phylum Pseudomonadota; class Gammaproteobacteria; order Burkholderiales; family Burkholderiaceae_C; genus Ideonella. The sequence continues at coordinate 21,600 of JAFLDI010000016.1, forward strand.
AGGCCATGCGGCGCCACCGCGCCGAGCTGGACGCGCTGGCAGCGCAGGACGCGCCGGTCGATTTCGAGAACACCGCGGCCGCCCTGGACCGCTCGGGCGAGCTGCTCTACCGGCTGGATGCGCTGCTGGGCAATCTGACCGCCTCGGACACCTCGCCGGCCCTGCAGGCGGTGCAGCGGGCGATGGCCGGGCCAATGGCCGCCCACGACACGGCCGTTCGCACGCACCCCGGCGTGTTCGCCCGCCTGGACCGCCTGCACCAGCAGCGCGACCACGGGGCGCTGACGCCCGAACAGCGCCGCCTGGTCG
>JAFLDI010000160.1 GCA_017302485.1 Burkholderiales bacterium
CGATCCAGTGCGTGGCCGTGAACAGCAGCACCGCCAGCAGCAGGTTGGCCAGGGGCCCGGCGGCGACGATGGCCACCCGCGACCGCAGCGGCTGCTGGTCGAAGGCCTGCCCCCGCCAGGCCTCGGGCACCGGCCCCTCGCGGGTGTCGAGCATGCGCACATAGCCGCCCAGCGGCAGCAGCGACAGGGTGTACTCGGTCGACGCGCTGTCGCGCTGACGGCGCCAGACCACGCGGCCGAAGCCGATCGAGAAGCGCAGCACCCGCACGCCGCACCAGCGGGCGACCTGGAAGTGGCCCCACTCGTGGACGGCGATCAGCACGCCCAGGGTGACAAGAAAGGCCAGCAGCGTGGTCATCAGGAGGTCAGAGTGCCGCCTGGGCGATCAGTTCCCGCGCAGCCTGGCGGGCGCGCAGGTCCAGGGCCAGCAACTCGTCCACCGAGGCCTGGGCCGGCAGGCCCGGCGTCACGCGCTCGAGCGTGCCCTGGTTGATGCGGTGGATGCCGTCGAAGGACAGCCGCCGCTCCAGGAAGGCCGCCACCGCCTCCTCGTTGGCGGCGTTCAGTACCGCCGTGCTGCCCTCGGGGCCGCGCAGCGCGTCCCAGGCCAGGAACAGGCCGGGAAAGCGCTCGGGGCTGGGGGCCTCGAACTCCAGCGCCCGAAGCGACAGCAGATCCAGCGCCATGGCGCCCGACTCGATGCGCTCGGGAAAGGACAGGCCGTAGGCGATCGGCACACGCATGTCGGGCGTGCCCAGTTGCGCCAGAACCGACTGGTCGCGGCACACCACCATCGAGTGGATGATGCTCTGCGGGTGAATCACCACCCGGATCTGCTCAGGCGCCAGGTCGAACAACCAGCGCGCCTCGATGACCTCGAGCGCCTTGTTCATCATCGTCGCCGAATCGACCGAGATCTTGCGGCCCATCACCCAGTTCGGATGCGCACAAGCCTCCTCCGGCGTGACCTGGGAGAGTGTGACGCGGTCGCGCTGGCGGAACGGCCCGCCCGAAGCGGTCAGTACGATGTGGTCGATGCGCTGCTTCCAGACCGATCGGTCCTGCGGCAGGCACTGAAAGATGGCCGAATGCTCGGAATCGATCGGCAGCAGCGTGGCGCCCCCCTCGGCCACGGCGGCCATGAAGGCGGCGCCGCCCACCACCAGCGCCTCCTTGTTGGCCAGCAGCAGGCGCTTGCCAGCACGCGCTGCGGCCATGCAGGGCGGCAGGCCGGCCGCGCCGACGATGGCGGCCATCACGGCGTCGACCTCGGGGTGCGCAGCCAGATCGGCCAGCGCCTGCGGACCATCGAGCACTTCGGTGCGGCTGCCAGCCTCACCCAGGCGGCGGCGCAGTTCGGCTGCGGCAGCGGCATCGGACATCGCGGCATAGCGCGGGGCCACCTGCAGGCACTGCGTCAGCAGTTCGTCCACCCGCGAATGGCCAGTCAGCGCGAAGGCCTCGAAGCGCCCGGGATGGCGCGCGACAACGTCCAGCGTGTTCGTGCCGATGGAGCCGGTGGCGCCCAGGATGCAGAGCTTCTGACGGTTCATCGAGACGAGTCCTTCATGGCGCCAGCGAGGCCAATGCCATCGCTGCCGGCAGGGTAGGTAGCAAGGCATCGACGCGGTCGAGCACGCCACCATGGCCCGGCAACAGCCGGCTGGAGTCCTTGGCTCCGACCGCGCGCTTGGCCATCGATTCGATCAGGTCGCCCATGACGCTGAGCGCACACAGGAAGGCGACGCCCAGCGCCAGCCCAGGCCAGCCCAGAAGCTGCCGAATCACGCCAAAGATGCTGTCGATGCCGGTGGGCGACAGAGCGATCCAGGCGACGGCCAGCGCCACCACGCCGGCCATGCCCGACCAGACGCCTTCCCAGCTCTTGCCCGGACTGATCGCCGGCGCCAGCTTGCGCCGGCCAAAGCGCCGCCCGCCAAAGTAGGCAGCGATGTCAGCCATCCAGACCACGCAGAACACCGACAGCAGGAACTCCAGGCCACGTGCCTTGCCCGCGGCCAGCGCCAGCCAGGCTGCGCACAGCACGACCACGCCGATCACCAGTCGAATGCCCTGCGACAGCAGCGGCCACGCCTTGGGTCCATTGGCCAGCGCCAGCGATCCGCCCAGCACCCAGCAGGCGGTGGCCAGCCACCATAGAGCGGGCGGCACGTGTTGCACCAGGCCCTGCACCCAGGCCAGGCCACACAGTGCCGCCACCATGGCGCCCAGGGCCAGCGCCGCGGCAGAGCCCAGGCCGTTGAGCCGTCCCCACTCCCAGCCGCCGGAGCCGATCAGCAGCAGGGTGAGGGCCGCGAAAGGCCAGGCAACCGGTGCCAGCAGCGCCGGCAGCAGCAGCGCCAGCAGGACCAGCGCGGTGATCACGCGTTGCAGCAGCATGGTGGGAAACCTGTTGGCCGGTCAGGCGTTCGAGGAGGCAGCGCCGACCGTCTTGACACCGCCGAAGCGCCGGTCACGGCCCGCGAAGGCGGCCAGTGCGCGGTCGACCTCGGCTTCGCCAAAGTCAGGCCACAGGCACTCGGTGAAATGGAACTCGGCATAGGCGATCTGCCAGAGCAGATAGTTGCTGACGCGCAATTCGCCACCGGTGCGGATGAACAGATCCGGATCAGGGGCATAGGCCAGCGACATCCGGGCCGACAGCGCCTCCTCGGTCAGTTGCTCGGGAGACAGGCCATCGGCCAGGGCCTGCCGGGCCGCCTGGACGATGTCCCAGCGGCCACCGTAATTGAAGCAGACCGTGAGCACCAGGCCGGTATTGGCAGCGGTGTCGGCCTCGCTCTGGTTCCAGGCGGCGCGAACCTTGTCGGAGACGGCACTGCGGTCGCCGACGATGCGCACCCGCACACCCTGGCTGGCCAGCTTGCCCAGGTACTTGGCCACGCCGACCAGCACCAGGTTCATCAGGCCGGAGACCTCGTCCTCGGGGCGCTTCCAGTTCTCGGACGAGAAGGCGTAGACGGTCAGGTACTCGACGCCCCGCCGCTGGCAGTGATCAACCACCTTGATCAGGGTGTCCATGCCGGCCTTGTGCCCGAAGACACGTGGCATGAAGCGCTTCCGGGCCCAGCGGCCGTTGCCATCCATGACGATGGCCACATGCCGCGGGATGGCGCTGTCGTGCTCGGCCACGTCAGACGGCCAGGATGTCGGCTTCCTTGGCGTGGACCAGCTTGTCGATCTCGGCCACCACCTTGTCGGTCAGCTTCTGGATGTCGTCCTGGGCGCGACGCTCGTCGTCCTCGGAGATGTCCTTGTCCTTGAGCAGCTTCTTCAGGTGCTCGTTGGCGTCACGGCGCAAGTTGCGCACGGCCACCTTGGTGTTCTCGCCCTCGTGGCGCACGACCTTGGTCAGCTCCTTGCGGCGCTCCTCGGTCAGTGCAGGCATCGGCACGCGCAGCAGGTCGCCCTGGGCCGAGGGGTTCAGGCCCAGATCAGACTCTCGGATGGCCTTCTCGATCTTGGCGCCCATGCCCTTTTCCCAGGGCGTGACGCTGATCGTGCGGGCGTCCAGCAGACTGACGTTGGCCACCTGGCTGATCGGCACCATCGAGCCGTAGTAGTCCACATGGACCTGGTCCAGGATACCGGGGTGGGCACGGCCGGTGCGCACCTTCTGCAGATCGTTCTTGAGCGCCTCGATGGACTTGGCCATCTTGGCTTCGGCGGTCTTCTTGATGTCGGCAATCGTCATGATCAGAGTCCTCAGACGTGAACCAGCGTGCCCTCGTCCTCGCCCAGAACCACGCGCTTGAGCGCGCCGGGCTTGAAGATCGAGAACACCTTGATCGGCAGCTTCTGGTCGCGGCACAGGGCGAACGCGGTGGCGTCCAGGACCTGCAGGTTCTTCGCGATCGCCTCGTCGAAGCTGATGTTGGTGTAGCGCGTGGCGCTGGGGTCTTTCTTGGGGTCGGCGGTGTAGACGCCGTCGACCTTGGTGGCCTTGAGCACCACCTCGGCGCCGATCTCCGCGCCACGCAGCGCCGCGGCCGTGTCGGTGGTGAAGAACGGGTTGCCGGTACCGGCCGCGAAGATCACCACCTTGCCCTCTTCGAGGTACTGCAGTGCCTTCGGGCGGACATAGGGCTCGACCACCTGCTCGATCGAGATGGCCGACATGACGCGCGCGGTCATGCCCTCCAGGCGCATGGTGTCGGCCAGCGCCAGCGAATTCATCACCGTGGCCAGCATGCCCATGTAGTCGGCGGTGGCGCGATCCATGCCCACCGAGCCGCCGGCCACGCCGCGGAAGATGTTGCCGCCGCCGATCACCACCGCCACCTCGCAGCCCAGCTGGGTCACTTCCTGCACCTCGCGCACCATGCGCACGATGGTGGCGCGGTTGATGCCGTAGGCGTCATCGCCCATCAGGGCCTCGCCGGAGAGTTTCAGCAGGATGCGCTTGTAGGCGGGCATGCAGGGGTGTCCTTGTAGGAATCGGTCAGCGAAACAGTGTAGCCGGGCACCCCCTTGTGAGCGGCGCCCGGCGGCAGGGCTTTACGCGCCCTTGGCGGCGGCGACCTGGGCGGCCACCTCGGCAGCGAAATCGTCGACCTTCTTCTCGATGCCTTCACCAACGACATACAGGGTGAAGCCCTTGATGCTGGTGTTGACCGACTTGACGTAGGCGCCCACGGTCTGCTTGCCGTCGGCAGCCTTCACGAAGACCTGGTCGAACAGCGAGACTTCCTTCAGGTACTTCTGCACCGAGCCGTCGACCATCTTGGCGACGATCTCGGCCGGCTTGCCGGATTCGGCGGCCTTGGCGGCAGCCACCGAGCGCTCGCGCTCGATCAGCTCGGCCGGCACATCGGCCGAGGTCAGCGCGACCGGCTTCATCGCGGCCACGTGCATGGCGACGTCCTTGGCGGCGACGGCGTCACCGTCGAACTCCACCACCACGCCGATGCGCGTGCCGTGCAGGTAGCCGGCCAGGGCGCTGCCCTCGAAGCGCTTGAAGCGGCGGAAGGACATGTTCTCGCCGATCTTGCCGACCAGGCCCTTGCGCACGTCTTCCAGCGTGGGGCCGAAGCCGTCCTGCTCGTAGGCCAGCGCGCCCAGCGCGGCAATGTCGGCCGGGTTGTGCTTGGCGATCAGCGTGGCGGCACCCTGGGCCAGGCCCAGGAAGCTGTCGTTCTTGGTGACGAAGTCGGTTTCGCAGTTGACCTCGATCATGGCACCGACGTTGCCGTCGATCGCCGACGCAACCACTCCTTCGGCAGTGACGCGCGAGGCGGCCTTGCCGGCCTTGTTGCCCAGCTTGACGCGCAGGATTTCTTCGGCCTTGACCATGTCGCCTTCGGCCTCGGTCAGCGCCTTCTTGCACTCCATCATCGGGGCGTCGGTCTTGGCGCGCAGTTCGGCAACCATGCCGGCGGTGATAGCAGCCATCTTTTCTCTCCGTTGCTGGCAGCGGGCCCTCAGGGGTACACGCTGCGGGTTGTGCTTGGTGTTCGGTGGGGGGTGTGAAAAAGGGGCTGTGACAGCCCCTGATTCACGGCAGCGCCCCCGGGCGCTGGCGGGCTCAGGCCTGCTCGTTGACCTCGACGAACTCGTCGCCGTCAGCAGCCACGGCCTGGGTCAGCTCGGTGGTGGCGTTGGCCTTGCCTTCCAGCACCGCGTCAGCCACGGCCTTGGCATACAGTGCCACGGCCTTGGCAGAGTCGTCGTTGCCGGGGATCACGTAGTCCACGCCATCGGGCGAGTGGTTGGTGTCGACCACACCGATGACGGGAATGCCCAGCTTCTGGGCTTCGGCCACGGCGATCTTGTGGAAGCCCACGTCGATCACGAAGATGGCGTCGGGCAGCGCGTTCATGTCCTGGATGCCGCCGATGTCCTTCTCGAGCTTGGCCAGCTCGCGGTCGAACATCAGGGCTTCCTTCTTGATGCGCATCTCGGCGCCGGAATCCTTCTGGGCCTGCATGTCCTTGAGCTTCTTCAGCGAGCCCTTGACCGTCTTGAAGTTGGTCAGCATGCCGCCCAGCCAGCGCTGGTCGACATAGGGCATGCCGGCGCGCTGAGCCTCGGCGGCCACCACTTCGCGCGCCTGGCGCTTGGTGCCGACGATCAGGATCGTGCCGCGCTTGGAGGCCAGCTGGCGCACGAACTTCATGGCTTCTTCGAACTTGGGAAGCGTCTTCTCCAAGTTGATGATGTGGATCTTGTTGCGATGGCCGTAAATGAACGGGGCCATCTTGGGGTTCCAGAAGCGGGTTTGGTGGCCAAAGTGGACACCGGCTTCCAGCATTTCACGCATCGACACGGACATGAGTCACTCCGAAGGTTGGGTCTAGAATCCCGACACGAATCGCTGCGTGGGTTGACACCTCGTCACACCTGCTTGCAGCGACACCTGGATGGGTCGGGTTCGCGAATCAGGCCGCCCCGTCCGGCGATGGAAGGCCAGGCGCATGCCTGTGCTTTCACCCCCTCGACGAGACTCTCGGCCCGGCTTGTCTGGACGCCGCGCGATGCATTGCACCCCATGGTCCTCCAGATAAACCCGCAGAGTATAGCATCCCGCAGTGCCCCCGGCCTGGCCCGCCTGCTCGAACCTGTGCAATTGGGGGCACTGACTTGCCGCGACCTGCTGGAAGCGCACCTGGAGCGCGCGACCTCACCCGATGCCCATGGGGCCTTCGTCCGGCTCTTCAGCGCCGAGGCCCGCGCCCAGGCCGACGCCCTGGACACCCTGCGCCGCAGCGGCCGGCCACTGCCACCGCTGGCCGGCCTGATGGTGTCGGTCAAGGACCTGTTCGATGTGGCCGGGCACCCCGCAACGGGTGCCTCGATGGTGCTCAATGACGCCATCTCGGCCCTGAGCGGTGAGCCGGCCGGACGCACCGTCGACGCCGCGGCGGTGGCCCGACTGCGTGCCGCCGGCGCCGTGCTGATTGGTCACGGCAATTGCACCGAGTTCGCCTTTTCCGGCGTGGGCCAGAACCCGCACCACGGCACGCCCGCCAACCCGGTGATGGCGCTGCTCGACCCCGAACCCCGCATTGCCGGCGGCTCCACCAGCGGCGGCGCCCAGGCGATGGCGCTTGGCGCCTGCATGGCGGCGCTGGGCAGCGACACCGGCGGCTCGATCCGCATTCCCGCCGCGCTGTGCGGGCTGGTGGGCTTCAAGTCCAGCCAGGCGCTGGTGCCGCGGGAGGGCTGCATTCCCTTGTCTGACAGCCTCGACACAGCCTGCGCAATGAGCAGCGATGTCGACGGCGCATCCGCCTGCATGAGGTCCTGGCGGCACGCACAGTGAACCGACGGGCCGCGCGGCTGCGCGGCGCCCGCCTGGTGGTGCCGCAGGATGTGATGCTCGACG
>JAFLDI010000161.1 GCA_017302485.1 Burkholderiales bacterium
GCGCCTTTCCCTCGATCGAGGAAGCGAAGCCAACGCTCATGTTCAATATCCACGGCGGCGCGGAATGGACCGGCGCTGCCGCCGATCCGCGCACCGGCCGGCTCTACGTGACGTCCAACGAAATCCCGTGGTTCATCACCTGTTTCCGCGACGACGATCCCGAGCCGGCGAAGCCGCCAACCGCCGGCGAGCTCGCCTACCAGACGATCTGCGTGGCCTGCCACGGACCGGATCGCAAGGGCATCGGCCACGCTCCGCCACTCCGTGGCCTGCGCCATCGGCTCACCGAGGAGCAGATCCTCGAGCAGCTCAGAAACGGCAAGGGCTCGATGCCGCCGATGCTGCCCCTGCTCAAGCCCGAGCAGGTGCGGCCGCTCCTCGATTTCCTCCTCTGCCGCGACCGGCCGATTCCGCCTGCTGGGACCGGCGTTGAGGCTCAATCTGGGCGGACGCAAGGTGACCGAACTGACCGCGGACGGCGGCGTCTATGACGAGGCGAACGACCGCGTCATCATCGGCCCGAACGTGCGCATCTCCGACGGCGGATCGGGTCTTGTCCTGACAACCCCAGAGGCCGTGGTCGACACCAACACGGGCGTGGTGTCGGGCGACAAGGGCGTCCAGGCCTCCGGGCCGCTTGGAACCGTGACCGCTTCGTCCTATGTCATCCGGGACCAGGGCCAGCGCGTGACGTTCAGCGGCTCGGGCGACAACAAGGTGCGGGGAACCCTCAACCCGCGATCCGGCGGATGACCATGGCCAAGACCAGACTGTTCCTTCTCGCGGCGACCGCCGCCCTCAAGTCCGCTCTCGGTGGGACACCCCGGGAAAACACCATTGTCCCACGGGGATGGTGCAACACCCCCAATTCGATGCGCTTGGTCATAGACGCACTCATCCCCAACAACAACCGAGCCGTGTCCCGTTCGGCATACAGTTTGGCTTGACCCGTTCCGTCGTCCAGGGTGCCACTGCATTCCCATTTCACCGAAGCGGGGCCGTCACAGCCATTGGGACATCGCAAGTGCGACATCAGCGTAGGATTGGATTTCGGCAATGGCCGCGGGTGCGAGTCGACACCAGGGAGCGGATGGTTCCAGTAGGACTTTGTCTGGGACTCAGGGAGCGGCGCCGGCGACGGTGACTTGTACGCCACCAAAGCCTTGAAGCACGTGCAGCACTCGGCGGTGACTTGACAATACGACACCCCCAGAAACTGGGCCATCCGGATCTCCCGGACCAACGACGGCGCGAGGTGAGATCGGGACTGTCCCCGTAGATCGGCGCACAGAAGACGGAAAATGTCACCAATGGAACAAATTGGTACGCCCGCCTGGGCCGGGACGGCCGGAACCTCCAGCTCGACCAGCGCCCGGCACGGCGCCACGCCCGCCGAGAAGCCGATGCGCACACTCACCGGCAGCCCCTCGTGCGCCCGGCCGGCCAGGTGGCTGCGCAACTGCTCAAGCAGCATGCGCAGCAGCGTCTCGTCGGCCCCGGGCAGCGCGAACAGGAACTCCTCGCCGCCCCAACGGGCCACCAGGCCCGCCTCGCCGAACAACTGCTGCGCGTGCAGGCCGAAGGTCTGCAGCACCCGATCGCCCACGGCGTGGCCATGCTCGTCGTTGATCTGCTTGAAACGGTCCAGGTCGGCCAGTGCCAGGGTCAGCGGCTGCTGGCTGCGGGCCATGACCTGCAGACGTTCCATCATGGCGCGGCGGTTGAGCAGGCCGGTCAGGGCATCGCGCGTGGCCAGCAGCTGGATGCGTTCCAGCGCGTCGCGCAACTCGCTCTTCTGGGCGCGCAGGCGCTCACGCATGCGCGCCATGCGGCGGGCCAGCACGCCGATCGACGCCAGCGTCACCGCCATGAACAGCCACATCGCCAGGTCCAGTGCCACGTCCGGCCAGGCCGGCTGCCGGGGCAGGCGCAGCCCCACCACGCCGCCCACGCCGACGATGGCCAGGCCCGACAGGGTGCGCACCCGGCGGTCGTCCAGCGCAAAGATGCCGAAGCTCAGTGCCAGCGGCATCAGCAGCAGCAACGCGGGGCGCAACGGCCCAGCCAGCCAATAGGCCCAGGCCACGCAGCCCATCGCGAACGCCATCTGCGGCAGGCTCAGCGAGGCCTCGGCGCTGAGCCGCTCGCTCCAGCCGCTGCGCACCAGCCCGTAGAACACGGCGCAGCCGATCCAGCTGAGCAGCGCATACCAGCCCAGCGGGGTCAGCGGTGCACCACCCACCTGATGTTCCACCAGCAACAGCACCTGCATCAGCAGCAGTGCCGGCATGCCCAGCAGGGTCTGCTGCACGCGCATGCGGCGGCGACCCGGTGGACCGAGCAGACAATGGCCGATGCTGAGCAGGGACCCGCGCATGGACGGGTCTATCGACCAACGCCTGCCGGACTTTAGAGGTGACCCAGTGGCAGCGCGGCGCCAGCCTTGACCTCGCCCAGCGAGAAGCTGGTATGCAGGTCCTTGATGTTGGGCAGCTTGAACAGCGTCTCCATCGTCCAGCGCGAGTAGGCGTCCAGGTCGGGCACCAACACCTGCAGCTCGAAGGTGCCGGCGCCGCTGATGTAGTGGCAGGCGATGACCTCGGGCAGCTCGCGGATCGCCGCCTCCAGCGCGCGGGTGCTCTCGGCGTTGTCGCGCTCGGTGTCCACCCGCACGAAGGCCAGCACGCCCAGGCCGATCTTGCGGCGGTCGATCTCGGCGCGGTAGCCGGTGATCACGCCCAGCTCCTCCAGCCGCCGCACGCGCCGCCAGGTGGGCGCCGCAGACAAGCCGATCGCTGCCGCCAGGTCGGCGTTGGACTGGCGGGCGTCGCGCTGCAGCGCGGCCAGGATGGCCACGTCATAGCGGTCCAATGCGGGCGGCGCAGCGCTCCGGGTTTGCCCTGAATATGAATGATCCGGCAAGAATGAATCCTCAGCTTGGCCTATGGCGCAAGATTGTTTCCCCAGATCACCCCACTTGGCAATCGAAAGAAAGCACTTCTCGCCCGCTCGCTCCTACACTCGGTCCACGCCACACCCCCGGTGGGCCCGGTCCCGGCCACAAGCCAGCATCGGCCGCCCATGCCCCACAGGAGCCTCCGCCGATGAACGCCCCGCTGCCCGCCTCCGTGCTGAAGTCACTGGAAGCCGTCACGCTCGATGACAAGTACACCCTGCCCAGCGGCCGGGCCTTCATGAGCGGCGTGCAGGCCCTGGTGCGCCTGCCGCTGCTGCAGCGCGCCCGTGACGCCGCTGCCGGCCTGAACACCGCCGGTTTCATCAGCGGCTACCGCGGCTCGCCGCTGGGCACCTATGACCAGTCGCTGCAGGCGGCGAAGAAGCACCTGGCGGCGCAGCACATCGTCTTCCAGCCCGGCGTCAACGAGGAACTGGGCGCCACCGCGGTCTGGGGCACGCAGCAGCTGGACCTGTTCCCCGAGCAGAAGAAGCACGACGGCGTGTTCGGCATCTGGTACGGCAAGGGCCCGGGCGTGGACCGCTGCCTGGATGTGTTCAAGCACGCCAACATGGCCGGCACCGCGAAGCACGGCGGCGTGATCGCGATTGCCGGCGACGACCACGTCGCCAAGAGCTCCACCGCCGCCCACCAGAGCGACCACGTCTTCAAGGCCTGCGGCCTGCCCACCTTCTTCCCGTCCAGCGTGCAGGACATCCTGGACATGGGCCTGCACGCCTTCGCGATGAGCCGCTTCGCCGGCGTGTGGACCGGCATGAAGACGATCCAGGACATCGTCGAGTCCAGCAGCAGCGTGGATGTGTCGGCCGACCGCGTGAAGATCATCCTGCCCGAGGACTTCATCATGCCGCCGGGCGGCGTGCACATCCGCTGGCCCGACCCGCCGCTGGAGCAGGAAGCCCGGCTGATGGACACCAAGTGGTACGCCGCGCTGGCCTATGTGCGCGCCAACCGCCTGAACCACAACGTGGTGGCCACGCCGAATGACCGCTTCGGCATCATCGCCAGCGGCAAGGCCTGGAACGACACCCGCCAGGCGCTGGCCGACCTGGGCCTGAGCGATGACGTCTGCCGCGCCATCGGCCTGCGCCTGCACAAGGTCAACGTGGTCTGGCCGCTGGAGGCCACGATCACCCGCGACTTCGCGCTGGGCCTGCAGGAGATCCTGGTGGTCGAGGAGAAGCGCCAGGTCATCGAGTACCAGCTCAAGGAAGAGCTCTACAACTGGCGCACCGACGTGCGCCCCAACGTGCTGGGCAAGTTCGACGAGGACGACAGCGCCGACCACAGCGGCGGCGAATGGAGCCGCCCCAACCCCAGCGAGAACTGGCTGCTGCGCGCCAAGGCCGACTTGACGCCGGCCATCATCGCCAAGGCCATCGCCAAGCGCCTGACCAAGCTGGGGGTGCCCGACGACGTGCGCGCCCGCATGGACGCCCGTATCCGCGTGATCGAGGCCAAGGAGCGCGAGCTGTCGATGCTGACGGTCAACACCGGCGAGCGCACGCCCTGGTTCTGCTCGGGCTGCCCGCACAACACCAGCACCCGCGTGCCCGAGGGTTCGCGTGCGGTGGCCGGCATCGGCTGCCACTACATGGTCAACTGGATGCCGGGCCGCGCCACCAGCACCTTCACGCAGATGGGCGGCGAGGGCGTGCCCTGGGTGGGCCAGGCAGCCTTCAGCAAGGAACAGCACATCTTCGCCAACCTGGGCGACGGCACCTACTTCCACTCCGGCCTGCTGGCGATCCGCCAGAGCATCGCCGCCGGCGTCAACATCACCTACAAGATCCTCTACAACGACGCCGTGGCCATGACCGGCGGCCAGCGCGTGGGCGAGCGGCCCGAGGGCCACAGCGTGCTGCAGATCATGCAGAGCCTCACCGCCGAGGGCGTGGCGAAGCTGGTGATCGTCACCGACGAGCCTGCCAAGTACCAGGGCGCGGCGCTGAGCCCCGGTGTGACCGTCCACCATCGCGATGAGCTCGATGCGATTCAGCGCCAGTTCCGTGAGCTCACCGGCACCACCGCGATCATCTACGACCAGACCTGCGCCACCGAGAAGCGCCGCCGCCGCAAGCGCGGCCTGATGGCCGACCCGGCCCAGCGCGTGGTGATCAACGAACTGGTCTGCGAAGGCTGCGGCGACTGCTCCACGCAGAGCAACTGTGTCTCGGTCGAGCCGCTGGAGACCGAGTTCGGCCGCAAGCGCCAGATCAACCAGAACACCTGCAACAAGGACTTCTCCTGCGTCAAGGGCTTCTGCCCGAGCTTCGTCACCGTCGAAGGTGGCACGCTGAAGAAGCCCAAGGCCAGCGGCAAGGACCTGGCGATGCCGGCCGTGCCCGATCCGCTGGTGCCGGCGGCGCCCGAGGCCTGGGGCATCGTCGTCGCCGGCATCGGTGGCACCGGCGTCATCACCATCGGCCAATTGCTGGGCATGGCGGCGCACCTGGAAGGCAAGGGCATCGTCACCCAGGACGCTGCCGGCCTGGCGCAAAAGGGCGGCGCCACCTGGAGTCATGTGCAGATCGCCGACGACCCAGCCAACATCCTGGCCACCAAGGTCGACACCGCCAAGGCCGACCTGGTGATCGGCTGCGAGGCCATCGTCACCGCGGCCAAGCCCACGCTGACCGCGATGCAGCCCGGCCGCACCTTCGTGGCCATGAACAGCCACCGCACGCCCACCGCCGCCTTCATCGGCAACGCCGACTGGCAGTTCCCGGCCGCCGGCTGCGAGGACGCGGTGCGCTCGGCCGTGGGCGCTGATCACTTCGCCACCTTCGATGCCGAAGAGGTCTCGGTCAAGCTGCTGGGCGACTCGATCTACACCAACCCGCTGATGCTGGGCTACGCCTGGCAGCAGGGCCGTGTGCCGCTGAGCCATGCGTCGCTGATGCGGGCGATCGAGCTCAATGGCACCCAGGTCGAGAAGAACAAGGCCGCGTTCGAGTGGGGCCGCCGCTGCGCCCACGACCTGGCCGCGGTGAAGGCGCTGTATGCCGCCGAGCAGGTGATCCAGATCGTCAAGCGGCCTTCGCTGGACGAGCTGCTGCAGCGCCGCGTCGAGTTCCTCACCGGCTACCAGGACAGCGCCTATGCCCAGCGCTACCGCGCCTTCGTCGAGCAGGTGCGCCAGCGCGAGGCCGCGCTGGGCGGCAGCACCCGGCTGGCCGAAGCCGTGGCCCGCTACCTGTTCAAGCTGATGGCCTACAAGGACGAGTACGAGGTGGCTCGCCTGCACACCGCGCCCGAATTCACCGCCAAGGTGGCGGCGATGTTCGACGGCGAGGTGAAGCTGGTGCACCACCTGGCGCCGCCGATGTTCGCCAAGACCAATGAGCGCGGCGAGCTGGTCAAGGCGCCCTACGGGCCGTGGGTGCGCCACGCGATGGGCCTGCTGGTCAAGTTCAAGGGCCTGCGCGGCACCGCCCTCGACCCCTTCGGCCGCCACCCCGAGCGGCGTGAGGAGCGCGCGCTGATCGACGAGTACCGCGCCTGCATCGAGGAGCTGCTGAGCGGTCTGAGCGCCGACCGGCTGCCGCTGGCGGTGCAGATCGCCAGCCTGCCCGAGGAAATCCGCGGCTACGGCCACGTCAAGGCGCGCCACCTGGCTGCGGTGCGGCCCAAGTGGGCGCAGCTGATGGCGCAGTGGCGGGGCGCCTGAGGCAGCGCTGACAATCAGGCGATGTTCGACATCGCCATTGTCGGCGCCGGCATCGCCGGCGCCTCGCTCGCCTGGACCCTGGCCCATGACGGCGGGCCGCCGTTGCGCATCGCGCTGCTGGAGGCCGAGGACCAGCCCGGCCGGCACAGCACCGGCCGCTCGGCGGCGATGTTCATGGAAAGCTACGGCCCGCCACAGGTGCGCGCGCTGACCCGCGCCAGCCGGGCGTTCTACGCATCGCCACCCGCCGGCTTCTGCAGCGTGCCGCTGCTGTCGCCGCGCGGCGCGCTGTACCTGGCGGGGCCCGGCCAGCAGGCGCTGATGGACCAGACGCGCACGGCGCTGCAGGCTACCGGCACCGTCATTGAGACGCTGGACGCCGCCGCCGTGCTGGCGCGTGTGCCGGTACTGCGTCCCACCCAGGTGATCGGCGGCCTGCTGGAGGCCGACGCGATGGACATCGACGTTGCTGCGCTGCACCAGGGCTACCTGGGCGGCGCGCGCCGCGCCGGCGTGGCGCTGCACTGCGGCTTCGCGCTGCAGTCCGCCGAGCGGGTGTATCGACCCAGTGAAAACCTGCTCAGGTGTTAATGTCGAAAGGACGACACCATGAGTACGTTGATGGACGAAGAGATCAAGCGCTGGACGGCCAAGCGCAAGACAGCGTTGGTGCTGGAGATCAT
>JAFLDI010000162.1 GCA_017302485.1 Burkholderiales bacterium
CGGCGCTCCCCGCAGCGGAGCGGCGCGCCATCAGGCCACCGAGCGGGCTTCGCCCGCGCCGTGCAGGTTACTGACGCAGCGGCCGCACAGCGTGGCGTGTGCGGCGTCGGCGCCGACATCGTCGCGGTAGTGCCAGCAGCGCTCGCACTTGGCCGCGGCGGAGGGCGTGACGGTGACTTGCAGCTCGTCGCCATCGACCACCGTGACGGCCGAGGTGATGGTGACGAACTTCAGGTCCTCGCCCAGCGAGCGCAGCAGCGCCGCGTCGTCGGCGCCGGCGGTGATGCGCAGCGTGGCCTGCAGCGACGCGCCCACCTGGCCGGCAGCGCGCAATGCCTCGATCTCCTTGATGGCCGTGTCGCGGATCTCGCGGATGCGCGCCCACTTGGCCAGCAGTGCCTCGTCGGGCGTGGTGAACTTCCAGAAGGTCTCGAAGAACACCGAGCCGCGGCTGGACGCGCCGGCCAGCACCGGCCAGGCCTCTTCAGCGGTGAAGCTGAGGAAGGGCGCCATCCAGCGCAGCATCGCGTGCGTGATCTGCCACAGCGCGGTCTGTGCGCTGCGCCGCGCCAGGCTCTTGGGTGCGGTGGTGTAGAGGCGGTCCTTCAGCACATCCAGGTAGAACGCGCCCAGGTCCTCGGAGCAGAAGACCTGCAGCTTGGAGACCACCGGGTGGAACTCGTAGACGTCGAAGTGGCGCAGGATCTCGGCCTGCAGCTCGGCGGCACGGTCCAGCGCCCAGCGGTCGATCTCCAGCAACTGCGCAGGCGGCACCGTGTCCACCGCGGGGTCGAAGTCCGAGGTGTTGGCCAGCAGGAAACGCAGCGTGTTGCGGATGCGGCGGTAGCCGTCCACCACGCGGGCGAGGATCTTGTCATCGATGTTGAGGTCGCCCGAATAGTCGGTGCTGGCCACCCACAGGCGCAGGATCTCGGCCCCGAGCTTGTCGGTCACCTGCTGCGGCACCACGGTGTTGCCCAGGCTCTTGCTCATCTTGCGGCCCTGGCCGTCGGTGGCAAAGCCGTGCGTCAGCAGCCCCTTGTAGGGTGCGCGGTCGTAGATCGCGCAGCCCAGCAGCAGCGAGCTGTGGAACCAGCCGCGGTGCTGGTCATGGCCTTCCAGGTAGAGGTCGGCCTCGGGGCCCTGGGCGTGGAAGGCGCCGTTGGGGTAGGCGTGCGCATGGCTGCCGCGCAGCACGTGCCAGAAGGTGCTGCCGGAGTCGAACCACACCTCCAGGATGTCGGTGCTCTTGGTGTAGTGCTGCGCGTCCTCGGCCCCCAGGATGTCCTCGGCGCTGACCTGGCTCCAGGCCTCGATGCCGCCGCGCTCGACGATGTCGGCGGCCTGGTCGAGGATCTCCATCGTGCGCGGATGCAGTTCGCCGGTCGCCTGGTGCAGGAAGAAGGGCAGCGGCACGCCCCAGCTGCGCTGGCGCGAGATGCACCAGTCGGGCCGGTTGGCAATCATGTCGCGCAGCCGCGCCTGGCCGTTCTCGGGGTAGAAGGCGGTGTGGTCGATCGCGTCCAGGGCCAGCTGGCGCAGCGTGCGCGACGCCTTGTCCTTGGTGAACACGCCTTCGCCCTCGTCCATGCGGACGAACCACTGCGCCGCGGCACGGTAGATCACCGGCGTCTTGTGGCGCCAGCAGTGCGGGTAGCTGTGGGTGATGCGTTGGGTGGCGAACAGGCGGTCGCTCTGGCCCAGCACCTCCAGGATGCGCGGCACGGCCTTCCAGATGTGCTCGCCGCCGAAGAAGGGCAGCTCGTCCACATAGACGCCGTGGCCCTGCACCGGGTTGAGGATGTCGTCGTAAGCCAGTCCGTGGGCGACACAGCTGTTGAAGTCGTCCACGCCGTAAGCCGGGGCCGAGTGGACGATGCCGGTGCCGTCGCTGGCGGTGACGTAGTCGGCCAGGTACAGCGGGCTGAGGCGCCGGTAGCTGTACTTGCCGCCCTGCTCGGCGCTGACGGTGTCGTGCAGCGGGTGGCGGAACACCAGGCCCTTGAGCGTCTCGCCCTTGGCGGTGGCGATGACCGTGCCCTCCAGGCCGTAGCGCTGCAGGCAGGCCTCGACCAGCGACGCGGCCAGCAGCAGCACGCCGCGCGGCGTGTCGACCAGCGCGTAGTCCAGCTCGGGGTGGGCGTTGAGCGCCTGGTTGGCGGGGATGGTCCAGGCGGTGGTGGTCCAGATCAGCACGAAGGCCTTCTTGGCGCCATCGCCTGGTAGTGCAGCCAGACCGAAGGCGCGCGCCAGAGCGGCAGCGTCATCGGCCTCGAAGGCCACGTCCAGCGTGTCGCTCTGCTTGTCCGCGTACTCGATCTCGAACTCGGCCAGCGAGCTGCCGCAGTCGAAGCACCAGTAGACGGGCTTGAGGCCGCGGTAGACGAAGCCGCGCTCGATCACGCGCTTGAAGGCGCGGATCTGGCCGGCCTCGTTGGCCGGGTCCATCGTGCGGTAGGGGCGCTCCCAGTCGCCCAGCACGCCCAGGCGCTTGAAGTCGGCGCGCTGCTGCTCGATCTGCTCGGTGGCGTAGGCGCGGCTCCTGGCCTGCATGTCGGCGCGGCTGAGCTTGCGCCCGTGCAGCTTCTCGATCGCGTTCTCGATCGGCAGACCGTGGCAGTCCCAGCCGGGGATGTACTGGGCGTCAAAGCCGGCCAGCTGGCGCGACTTGACGATCATGTCCTTGAGGACCTTGTTCAGCGCGTGACCGATGTGCAGCTGACCGTTGGCATACGGCGGGCCATCGTGCAGCACGAACAGCGGCGCACCGCGGCGGGCCACGCGCAGGCGCTGGTACAGGCCACCATCAGCGGACGAGGCGTTCCAGTCGGCCACCCAGCCCGGTTCACGCTTGGGCAGGTCGCCGCGCATCGGGAACGGGGTGTCGGGCATGTTCAGCGTGGCGCGGTAGGCGCCGGCGTCGGCGTCACGCTTGGGGGAGGTCTTGTCGTTCATGGCGTGGGGGCGGCACGCGGTTTGCGCATGCTCGGCGGCAAGGGGGCGCCGGCATGGCCGGCTTCAGGGCGCTGCAGCGGCAGCCGCGCGCCTGGGGCGTCGGGTTCAGGCGCGCCGAATTCGATCGCGCGTGGTCTGGCGGCGCGTGCAGGCATGCACACACAGCGGGTGACGGGTGACGCACTTCGGGGCCATGGTGGCTTGATTCTACCGCCGGGGCCCCGGCCACGGGTCAGCGGCGTGCGAACCAGGCACGCGCGTCGGCCACGTCCTTGGCGATGCCGGCCTGCAGCGCCTCAAGCGAGGGGTAGCGCAGCTCGTCATGCAGCTTGTGCAGCAGGTCGACCTGCAGGATGCGGGCGTAGCCGCCATCGATGGCCACGCTGTCGGGCCACTCCAGGCAGTGCACCTCCAGCAGCACCCGGCCGGCGTCTTCCACCGTGGGGCGCACGCCCAGACTGGCCACGCCAGGCAAGGGCTGCGGCGACAAGCCGTGCACCTGCACCACGAAGATGCCCTGGGCTGCGGGCAATCGCGACGGAAAGCGCAGGTTCAGCGTGCGAAAGCCCAGGTCACGCCCCAGTTTGCGACCGTGCACCACATGGCCGGTGATGGCGTAGGGCCGGCCGAGCAGGCGGCCGGCGCCGGTCATGTCACCGGCGGCCAGGGCCTGACGCACGGCCGAGCTGGACACGCGCAGGCCATGCACCTCGTAGCTCATCATGCGCGCCACGTCGAAGCCCAGGCGGCTGCCTTCGGCATCGAGCAGCGCATAGTCTCCGGCGCGCTTGGCGCCGAAGCGGAAGTCGTCGCCCACCAGCACATAGCGGGTGTTCAGGCGCTGCACCAGCACCTCCCCGATGAAGGCCTGGGGCGACATGCCGGCCAGGGCCTCGTCGAAGCGCAGCAGCACCACCTCGTCGACACCGCAACGCTCCAGCTCCTGCAACTTGTCGCGCAGCGTGGCGATGCGCCGGGGCGCCAGCTCGGGCTGGCCGGCGCGCGCAGCGAACCAGTCGCGCGGGTGGGGTTCGAAGCTCATCACCACGCTGCGCAGGCCGCGGTGCCGCGCCTCGTTGTTCAGCAGGGCCAGCATGGCCTGGTGGCCGCGGTGCACGCCGTCGAAGTTGCCGATGGTCAGCGCGCAGCCGGCGCCGGCGGGATCAGGGATGTGGCCGCGGTGGACTCGCATGGCGGCGGATTATCCCTGCCTCAGGTGGCGTGCCACGACCTGACCCAGGCGTTCGCGGGTGAAGGGCTTGGCCAGGTAGTCGTCCATGCCGGCGGCCAGACAGACCTCGCGATCGCCGGCCACGGCGTTGGCGGTCAAGGCCACCACCGGCACACGCAGCAGGCGGTTGGTCTGCTCGATCTTGCGCCACCGTCGTGTGGCCTCCCAGCCATCGAGCAGCGGCATCTGGCAGTCCATCAGCACCAGTTGCGGCCGCCGCTGTTGCAGCGCCTGCAGGGCCTGGATGCCGTCATGCGCCTCGCGCACGGTCAGGCCCAGGCTCTCCAGCATGCCGCGCGCGACCATGGCGTTGACTTCGTTGTCCTCGACCAGCAGCACCTCGCCGCGCAGCGTGCTGGGCGGCGGCTGCTCGGGCGGCTCGACCGTCGACGGCCCCTCCACCGCGGGCGCATCCAGGGTGAAATGGAACTGCGCGCCCTGGCCCGGCCGGCTGCTGGCCACCAGGTTGCCGCCCATGGCACGGGCCAGTTGGCGCGAGATGGTCAGGCCCAGGCCGGTACCGGCGGCGCCGCGGCCATCGTCGGCGCGCTCAAAGGGCTCGAAGATGCGCTCAAGCAGCGCCGGCGCGATGCCGCGACCACTGTCGCTGACGATGAACTGCAGCTGCTCACCGCGCTGCGCCAGCGTGATCCGCACTTCGCCGTGGTCGGTGAACTTCAGCGCGTTGCCGATCAGGTTGTGCAGCACCTGACGCACACGCGGCGCATCCAGCATCACCCGCCGGGCCACACCGGGTTCGACACGGCACAACAGGACCAGCCCCCGTGCGGCCGCGATGGGCTGCAGCAGCCCGGTGACCTCGCGCACCAACTGGTCCGGCTCGGCAGGTTCCGGGTGCAGCTCGAAACGGCCGAACTCGATGCGCGAGACATCCAGCAGGTCCTCGATCAGTGTCAGCAGGTGACCGGCCGATTGCTGCACCACCTGCAGCCGCTCGCGGCGCCCAGCATCCGGCTCGGCATCGATCAGCAGTTCGGACATGCCCATGATGCCGTTCAGAGGGGTGCGCAGCTCATGGCTGACGGTGGCCAGAAAGCGGCTCTTGGCGCGGCTGGCTTCCTCGACGCGTCGCAGGGCAGCCTCACGCTCGTCGGCGATCGCGGCGTTCTCGAAGCGCAGGCGCAGCAGCTCGGTCTTGTGCAGGTAGGCTCGACGGGCCTCGACCAGCAGCACGGCAAAGTAGATCCCTATGCCGCCGACCATCAGCCAGGTCAGGTCGCCACGGTCCTGCCACATCTCGTGGGCGACGATCGGCAGCAGCACGCCGCTGAGGAACAGCACCACGTGACTGGCATGGGTGGTCAGCGTGAACACCCCGATGGCCGCCACGCCCACCAGGCCGGCCAGCAGCGCGCCGTCGAGCATCAGATTGGGTGTCGGCACGAACAGTGGCCAGGCCAGGCCCCAGCTCAGGCCATCGATCACCACGCCGGCCAGGTGGCGGTGGTGCCAGTGCTGGACGCGCGCGCGCCGATCGGCCGTTCGGGTGAACAGCCACCAGTCCAGCGCGCGGATGCCGATGATCAGGGCCTTGGCCAGCCACCAACCGCCAGCCAACCACGCTCCGGCACCCGGCACGAAGGCCCAGGCCAGCAGGGCAGCGAACAGCACGCCGCCCAGCAGAGCCTGCGGGGTGTTGGCGTACAGCGTCTCGATCCGGTCGGCTTCGATCAGCCGCTCGATCTCGTCAGCGTCCACCGAGGCTGTGGCGGCGCTCTGCGAGGGCTGGAAGCGGGGCGGCTGCGGCATTCAGTGTCCTGGCAGCGGCGACTGCACGGCCGTGGCGTCGGCCCAGAGCCAGTGGCCGGGCTTCAGATCGGGCGGCAGCGCCAGCCCCCCGAAGCGGCTGCGGTGCAAGGTCTCGACCCGGTTGCCCACGGCCGCCACCATGCGCTTGACCTGGTGGTACTTGCCCTCGGTCAGCGTCAGCTGCAGGCCATGGCTGCCGCTGGCCACACAGGCGGCAGCACGCACCGGGGCGGGATCGTCATCCAGCACCACGCCGGCCAGCAGGCTCGCCAGCATGCGGTCATCCACCGGGTGCTTGCAGCCCACCTCGTAGACCTTGGGCACATGGTGCTTTGGCGAGGTGAGGCGGTGGATCAGCGCGCCGTCGTCGGTCAGCAGCAGCAGGCCGGTGGTGTCTTCGTCCAGGCGCCCGATCGGCTGCACGCCGCGCTCGCGCAGCGGCGCCGGCAGCAGGCTCATCACACTCGGGTGGTGGCGCGGCTTCTGCGAGCACTCGTAGCCCGCCGGCTTGTGCAGCAGCACCAGCGCCTTGGCGTGGTAGGGCCAGGAGCGGCCTTCGACCTCGAGCACCAGGCCTTCGGTGGGCAGGTCTTCGGCGGGGTTGTCCAGCACCCGGCCCTGGTGGCGCACCAGACCGGCCCAGACCAGACCTTCGCAGGTGCGCCGGGTGCCGAAGCCCTGGCTGAACAGGATCTGGGCGAGCTTCACGCCGACCTCGGCAGACAGGTCGGAAGGAGGGAGGGCGCATGCCGTGCGGACATGCGCCGATGCTAATGCGAATCGGCGTGCTGGCCCGATAGGCCCTCAGGCAAAGACGCCTGCGCTGTCCTGCATGCGTGAGGAAACCTCGCCCAGGTGGTGCAGCGTGTCGCCAAACTGCATCTCCAGCATGGTCAGGCGCTTGAAATAGTGGCTTCCCACATACTCGTCGGTCACGCCGATGCCCCCGTGCAACTGCACGCACTGCTGGCCGACGTAGCGCGCGGACTGGCCGATCTGCACCTTGGCCTGGCTGATGGCACGGCGGCGCGCGGCGTCGGGCTCGCCCAGCTTGAGGCTGGCGAAGTAGCTCATCGAGCGCGCCAGCTCCAGCTGCATCTTCACGTCGGCGATGCGGTGGCGCAGCGCCTGGAAGCTGGCCAGCGTGACGCCGAACTGCTTGCGCGTATTCATGTACTCCACCGTCAGCGCGGTCAGGCGCTCCATCAGGCCCACCCCCTCGGCGCAGACCGCGGCGATGCCAATGTCCACGGCGCGGCTCAGCACACCGAAGCCGTCGTC
>JAFLDI010000163.1 GCA_017302485.1 Burkholderiales bacterium
GGGCCTGCCGGTGTTCACGCTGCCAAGCGGCGCCGGCCACGACGCGATGAAGCTGCACGAGGCGATGCCGCAGGCCATGCTGTTCGTGCGTGGCCTGAACGACGGCATCAGCCACAACCCGCTGGAGGGCGTGAGCAACGACGACTGCGAGCTCGCGGTGCGCGCCTTCACCCACCTGACCGAACAACTTGCCGCGGACCCTTCATGACCGACCGTTACGCCCTAATCGACGCCTGGGTCGACGCCCATTTCGATGAAGAGGTGCGCTTCCTGCAGGCCCTGGTGCAGGTGCCCACCGACACGCCGCCCGGGAACAACGCGCCCCACGCGGAGCGCACCGCCGAGTTGCTGGCCGGCTTCGGCATCACCGCGGAAAAATTCCCCATCCCCGCGGCCGAGGCCCAGGCCTACGGCCTGCAGAGCGTCACCAACCTGATCGCGCGGCGCCGCTACGCCGACGGTGGCCCGGTGATCGCGCTCAACGCACACGGCGACGTGGTGCCGCCGGGCGAAGGCTGGACGCACGACCCGTACGGCGGCGAGGTGGTCGACGGCAAGCTCTATGGCCGCGCGTCGGCTGTCAGCAAGTGCGACTTCGCCACCTACACCTTCGCCACGCGGGCGATCGAGGCGCTGGGTGTGCCGCTCAAGGGTGGGGTGGAGCTGCACTTCACCTACGACGAAGAGTTCGGTGGCGAGCTGGGCCCGGGCTGGCTGCTCCAGCACGGCCACACCAAGCCGGACTTTGAAATCGCCGCCGGCTTCAGCTACCAGGTGGTCACCGCGCACAACGGCTGCCTGCAGATGGAGGTGACGGTGCACGGCGTGATGGCGCATGCCGCCATCCCGCACACCGGCGTGGATGCGCTGCAAGGCGCCACGGCGATCCTCTCGGCGCTGTACGCACAGAACACCGCCTATCAGAAGATCAGCTCCCAGGTGCCGGGCATCACCCACCCCTACCTGAACGTCGGCCGCATCGAGGGCGGCACCAACACCAATGTGGTCCCGGGCAAGGTGACCCTGAAGCTGGATCGCCGCATGATTCCCGAAGAGGACCCGGTGGCGGTGGAGGCCGACATCCGTCGGGTCATCGAGCAGGCCGCCACCACGGTGCCCGGCGTGACGGTGGAGATCAAGCGCCTGCTGATGGCGCACGCGCTCAAGCCCCTGCCCGGCAACCGGCCGCTGGTGGCCGCGCTGCAGAAGCACGGCGAGGCGGTCTTCGGCGAGCCCATCCCCGAAAGCGGCACGCCGCTCTACACCGACGTGCGCCTGTACTGCGAGCGCGGCATCCCGGCGGTGATCTACGGCGCCGGCCCGCGCACCGTGCGCGAAAGCAACGCCAAGCGCGCCGACGAGCATCTGGTGCTGGAGGACCTGCGCCGCGCCACCAAGGTGGTGGCGCGCACGCTGCTGGAGTTGCTGGGCTGAGCCAGCGATCAGGCGGTCACGGCGTGATCTCGACCTGGGTTGCCGGGAAGTAGCGGCTGAAGTCGGTGTCGCCACCGAAGCGCTTGCTGCTCAGGACGGTGAAGTTGCCTGAGCGGTCGTACAGGAACATGTTGGCGAGGTGGTAGGTGCCCAGCGTCTGCTCAGGGAGGACCGTGCCACTGAGTTGCATCACCGAGCGGCCATGCCGAGGCAGCTGGGTGCCGATGACCAGCAGGCAATCGGTCTCGTCCAGTGTGCACATGTAGAAGTGAGCGTCGACCACGCCGGCCAGAGGGCCTGAACCCTTGTCGCCCACGGTCAGTTCCGCGGTCACCATCGGCATCGCGTCTGCGGTTCCGGACCAGGGGGTCGAGCGCGACACGCTGCTGACGCCCAGCCGCCCGGCCCGCAGCACCGGGGGACGCGGGTCGTACAGGCGGTTGCGGACCTCGAAGCCCAGGTTGCCGCCCAAGGCAGCGAGCTCGGCTTGACCGTAGTGGGCGACGTTGCCCGCCACGTCCGCCACCGTGGCCCCCGAAATCACATACGACCCCGGCTGACCACCCATGCCCCAGACCGGGCTCAGCTGGAGTCGGCCCTGCTCACGGCGCGCCGTGCTGGCGCCACCCACGAACACCATGGTGTCGGCCCGGATGCCGGAGTCCAGGTGCGTCCACTCGACGTTCAGCCACTTGACCCCCGACCAGTCGTCGGCAACGCTGATGTCGACTCCCAGGCCGGACTCCTGCCGGTGGGCGACCACCGTGGCTTCGACGCTGAACGCCGTGATCCGCGGAGGCGTGCCGTCCAGGCTGGCGTTCCGGGGCGCCTGGCGCTGCTGGGCCGCCAGCCGCTGGACGACCTTGGCGCGCATCTCCGGCGGGAACCGCTGCAGGCCGTCCGGCAGCATGGGGGCAGCGAGTGCGCTGCTGGCCAACAGAAGGGTTCCCGGCAGCAGGGCCCAGAAGAAACGAGGGGTCATGACTAATCCTGACAAGCCGTGTTGGCTGGATGTGGATGACCTTGAGTCTGTAAGGGCGGTCCAGGCGGTGCAACCTCAGAAGTGATGAGGCGCCGGCACTCAGGGATTGACCACCACCTGGCTGCCCGCGGCGAAGTAGGCCGCGAAGTCCGTGCTGCCGCCGAAGGCGGTGCCGAGGTAGGACCGCGTGCCGCCGGCATGGTCGTGCAGCGTCACGTCCTTGAGCAGGTAGACCCCGGTGGGCAGGCCGACCCAGGTGCTGGCGCTGCCGTACAGCACCGACTTCTTCTGTGCATAGACCCAGTTCTCGCTCCAGGTGCTGAAGCACTGGCTCTGGTCGGGCAGACAGAAGGTGGCATAGGCACCGGCCGTGCCTGAGCCGCCCTGGTCGGCGGTGTTGATCTGCACCCGCACGAAGGGCAGGTGGTCGGTCGTGCCCTTGACCGGGGTGCTGAGCGACACCACCGGCGTGGCGATGCGTCCGCTGAGCAGCGTGGGCGGCGTTGCATCGGCCTTGGTGCCGGTCACTGTGAACTGCAGGTTGCCACCCAGTGCGGCCAGGCAGGTGGCGTCACACACGAAGTTGTTGCCGGCGATGTCGCTGCCGTAGACCTCGGTGATGGTCCAGACGCCCGGCTCGGCAAAGGGGCCGAAGCGCAAGGACATGGCGCCCTTGTACGACGGCCAGCCGCCCGGGTGCTGTCCGGTGCCCACGCTGTGCAGGCCGCTGGGGCTTCTGGCCGTCATGAAGGTGTGCAGCAGGCCGGAGAGGTCGTCGGTGACGTTGACCTCCACCAGCAGCTGGTTCATGTTCTTGCCGGCGTCGACCACGGTGCCGGCCTGCAGCGAGACCACGCTGGGCGGTGTGGTGTCGAGCGCGCCCAGTGGACGGACGGCGCGCAGGACCGCCAGTGCCTCGGCGCGCTGGGCCGGGGCCATGTGGGGCAGGTCGGTGATGGCGGGCGCGGCGGTGGCCGCAGCGGCCACGAAGAGGGTGGACAGCGCGAACGCGCGCGAGGCGGGGGAGCGGTACAGGGCAGACATGGGGTACTTCCTTCGGTGGTTCACCGGCCCTCGGGCGACCTCCACCGCCGTGGGCGGAATCGCCGGCCGGCACACCTGTTCTACGCCTGCCGTGGCAGCGCTTCTTGCGCGGCGTCAAACCCGTTCAGGTCGACGGTGCAGGCACGCTCCAGCGGCGTGTGATGTCGCCCTGGGCATTGACGCTCTCGAGCTGCACGCCGAATCCCCACAGACGCGCGACATGCCGCAGCACCTCGTGCGCGCCATCGTCCAGCGGCCGATTCAGGTGCTGGGTGTGGCGCAGGGTCAGGCTGCGGTCGCCCCTCAGGTTGACGTTCCAGACCTGGATGTTGGGCTCGCGGCTGCCCAGGTCGTACTGGCGGCTCAGGGCTTCGCGCACGCGGCGGTAGCCGCTCTCATCGTGGATAGCGCTGACCTCGAGTTCGCTGTCCTGCTCGTCGTCGCGGATCGCGAAGAAGCGGAAGTCGCGCATCAGCTTGGGGCTGAGGTACTGGCCGATGAAGCTCTCATCCTTGTAGTTGCGCATCGCCTGGTCCAGCGCCGGCAGCCAGGGCTTGCCGGCCAGGTCGGGGAACCAGGCGCGGTCTTCGTCGGTGGGCTGTTCGCAGATGCGCTTGATGTCGGTGTACATGGCAAAACCCAGCGCGTAAGGGTTGATGCCGTTGTAGCCGCGCTGGCCCACTTTGGGCTGGTAGATGACGTTGGTGTGCGACTTCAGCCACTCGATCATCACGCCGTCGGTGAGGTAGCCGTCGTCGTACATCTGGTTGAGCAGCTTGTGGTGCCAGAAGGTGGCCCAGCCCTCGTTCATCACCTGGCTCTGGCGCTGCGGGTAGAAGTACTGCGCCACCTTGCGCACGATGCGGATGATCTCGCGCTGCCAGGGCTCGAGCAGCGGCGCGTTCTTCTCGATGAAGTAGAGGATGTTCTCCTCGGGGTCGGCCGGGAATCGGCGTGCGGCCTGCGCCTCCTCGGCGGCGTCGGCCTTGCGCGGCAGGGTGCGCCAGAGGTCATTGACCTGCTGCTGGGCGTAGGCCTCGCGGTCCTGGCGCGCGGCGAGTTCTTCGGCCAGGCTCTTCTTGCTGGGGCGGCGGTAGCGGTCGACGCCATGGTTCTGCAGCGCGTGGCAGGAGTCGAGGAACAGCTCGACGGTCTCCACACCATGGCGCTCCTCGCACTCGGCCACATAGTTCTTGGCGTAGACCAGGTAGTCGATGATCGAGGCCGCATCGGCGACCGCCAGCGACCCGGGGTGGACGGATCTCCTGAACACGCCTGGGCAGTCCCACCGGGCCGCCATCATCGATCCGTTCTCGAACGACCCGCAGGCCGCCGACCTCGTCCTGGCCGGCGACGTCCATGGCGTGCAAAGTGGCCTGCTCCACCGGTTCTCCCAAAGCGCGTCCTCGTTGACTCCGTTGGATACCGACACCAGCAACTTCGGCACCTACGGTCTGGCGTGGGACACGAGTCCATCCTCGGCTGGTTTCGGCAACCTGTACCGCGTTGGTACCGTCCAGAGGTTGACCGCCTCGGGAAACCTGGTTCCGGAGTGGACCGTGTTCCGCGGAACGGAGGCCGCGACGCAGTGGAGTCCTTCGGCCACGTTTCGGCTCGCCGACGCCTGGTCCGAGGCGCGGGGTGCCACGGTCGACGATGCCGGCAACATCCACGTTAGCGGCATGGCCCTCGATGCCGCCGGCGTCGCTCACTGGGTGGTGGCCCGCAGCCAGGACCAGGGCTTCAGTTGGACCTACACCTCGGTGTTCCAGGGCTCGGGAGCCTATTCCCTGACCGGCTACAACCAGGTCGCCGCCCTCGGGATCACCTTCGTTCCAGGCACCACGGGACCCGGCACGCTCTTCGCCGTGGGAACGCGGGGCAAACTCTACGCCGGCGCCTGGACCGTGACCCGCAGCACCGACGGCGGCGCGTCCTGGCAGGTCGTCGACACGGAAGCCTGGCTTCCAAGAAAAGCCAGCACGTCGCGCGCTCGGAAAGTGGCCGCCGACTCCATGGGCCGCGTGTTTGTTCTCGGCGACACCGGCAGTCGCATGGAGAACGATCCATCCCCCTGGGTGATCCGCATGAGCAGCAATGGGGGCACCTCGTGGACGACGATCTTCGGACCGTGGAACTACGGTCCCTGCCCGTACCCGATCGACCTCGCCGTCGATGCCTTGGGCAACGTCTGGGCCGTCGGGGTGACGCACGAGAAGTACGGCACGAAGAAGGTGACCTACACTTCCCGGGCCACCTGGGTGCGGGTCACCGAGTCCACCCCCGGCAGCGGGACCTGGACCTCCAGCTACGGATTCCTCACTCCGGAAGCCGCAGGAATCGGCAACGCCTCGGCAGACGCCATTGCCGTGGACGCTGTGGGCCGGATCTACGTCAGCGGCAGTTTCAAGGCGGACGCCGCGTCACCCTGGGTGTGGTTCGCGAACCGCAACGATCCCTGAGGCAGCGGTCCTTACCGACCGGTCCACCTGGCATTTCGCATCCCCGTATGTTGCCCCCACGCCTCACCGCCTTGGCCCGTTTCGCCCAGGCTTGCTCCGGAATCGGGATGGCCTTCGCCGTCGCCTCAGCCACCGCCATCGACCTCGCGCCGAAGCTTGTCGGTAGGCTGGAGACATCGCTGTCGGTGGGCTCGATCACCGTCGCGGGAGCGCGCGCCTACTGGACGTCGGGGTTCGACCACCCAACGGGTTTCATGGGAGCGCTCCACGTCGGGGACGTGTCCGATCCCACAGATCCCCGTCTGCTGGGAAGTCTGGAACTGCCGAGGGCAGCGATGGGCGTCGCCGTCTCGGGCGACTTCGCCTACGTGGCCGTCGAGAGCGCCGGGCTGATCGTGGTGAAGATCACCAACCCGGCGATGCCGGTTCGATGGGGCGCCTACAACACCAGCGGATCCGCCTACGATGTGGTTCTCGTGGGCAACCTGGCGTATGTCGCGGACGGGGAATCGGGTCTGGTGATCATCGACGTCACCGATCCCGCATCACCCCGACGGGTCGGCGGCCTGGACGGCTCGGGAGAGGTCCATCAAGTCGCTGTGTCCGGCCACTACGCCTATCTGGCCGACCGCTTCTGGGCGGGAACGGACATGCAGCCTGACGGCGCCCTTCGCATCGTCGATGTGAGCGATCCGGCGAATCCGCGGCACGTCGGTCGACATCGCGCCCAGGCGGGTTCCGTGGCGGTGGTGGGGAACATGGCCTACGTGAGCGGTGATACGATGCAGGTCTTCGACGTCTCCGACCCGCCGAATCCGAAGCTCCTGGCCAGCCACGCGCCCGGTGGAAACCTGACCTTGCACGAGGGCCGCGTGTTCGTCGCCCAGCCCCAGGTCGGCCTCCAGATCCTGGACGTCTCCCATCCATTCTCCCCCCGGCGCATCGGCGGCCTCCAGCCTCCCCGGGGTTACGCCCGACGCGTCGCGGTCCAAGGGAGATACGCCTACCTCATGACCGGAGGATACGTCGAGGGCGAAGGCGGCCTCCACGTCATCGACCTCGAAGCACCGGCCACCTGGGAACGCTTGGGAGGAATCGACACACCCGGCACCGCCCGCGCCCTCGCCGTCTCGGGATCCCGTGCGTACGTCGCCGATGGCGCCGCGGGGCTTCAGGTTCTGGACCTCGCCGACCCCACGCGTCCGGTGCTCCTCGGGAACCATCCCACACCGAACCCGGCGGAATGGGTCGCCGCGAAGACGAACATCGCCTGC
>JAFLDI010000164.1 GCA_017302485.1 Burkholderiales bacterium
CACCTGCAGACGCTGGCGCGCCAGACCGGCCTGTCCTACCTGCGGCTGAACGACGCCGACGGGCTGCGGGCGGCGCTGCTCGAACCCGCGCTGGCCCATGCCGCGCCGGGCCCGGTGTCGCTGCGCGGACCGGCCACCGCGCTGGCCACCCTGCTGTGGCTGGCCCTGCTGTGGCCGGCGCTGGGCGCTGAACCCCTGGCCCGGCGATGGCGGCTGTGGCGCGGATCGCGCGGTAGCTCCATGCCAATCAGCAATACCAGATAGAGCCAGCACTGCCTAGCCGGCATGGCGCAGGCTGACCAGAATCCGCCCACCTGAAACCCTGGCGGAGTCCGCGCGCGTGATCCAAGGCATCTCTTCGATGGCCACCCGGCTGCTGCTGGCCGAACTGGTCCAGGCCTGGCAGGCACGCGGTGGCGAGCCGGTGCAGATGAACTCGGTGGGCGGTGTGGATGCCGCCAGGCGGGTGGCCGCTGGCGAGCCCTTCGACGTGGTGGTGCTGGCCTCGGACGCGATCGACCGCCTGATCGCCAGCGGTCACGCGCTGGCCGGCAGCCGGATCGACCTGGTGCATTCGGGCGTGGCCGTGGCCGTGCGTGCCTGCGCCGAAACCCCTGACCTGTCCAGCGAAGCCGCGGTGCGCGCCGCCGTGCTGGCTGCGCCGTCGCTGAGCTACTCCACCGGCCCCAGCGGCGTGGCGCTGGCCGCGCTGTTCGAGCGCTGGGGCGTGATGGACGCGATCTGCAGCCGCATCGTGACCCCGCCGCCTGGCGTGCCGGTGGGCACGCTGGTGGCCTCGGACCAGGTGGCGCTGGGCTTCCAGCAGCTCAGCGAGTTGATCCATGTCGAGGGCATCACCATCGCCGGACCGCTGCCCGACGCGATCCAGATCGACACCGTCTTTTCCGGCGCCGTCTGCACCACCTGCACCCAGCCCGCCACGGTGCGCAACCTGCTGGCCTTCATGGCCTCGCCGGTGGCCGCTGACGCCAAGCAGCGCCAGGGCATGACGCCCGCCTGAATCCCTTCCGACCCACAGGATCCCACCCATGAGCCTTGCCCAGCCGCTGATCATCGACGTCCACGGCCACTACACCACCGCCCCGGCCGCGCTGGGCGCCTGGCGCGACCTGCAGGTCGCGGCGCTGAAGGACCCGTCGAAGAAGCCCTCGGCCAGCGACCTGAAGATCAGCGACGACCAGATCCGCGAGACCATCGAAACCAACCAGCTCAAGCTGATGAAGGAGCGCGGCTCCGACATCACCATCTTCAGCCCGCGCGCCAGCTTCATGGCGCACCACATCGGCGACTTCGAGACCTCCAGCACCTGGGCCGCAATCTGCAACGAGCTGTGCTACCGCGTCAGCCAGCTCTTCCCCGATCACTTCGTGCCCGCCGCGATGCTGCCGCAAAGCCCGGGCGTGGACCCGGCCACCTGCATCCCCGAGCTGGTCAAGTGCGTCGAGCAGTACGGCAACGTGGGCATCAACCTGAACCCCGATCCGTCGGGCGGCCACTGGACCAGCCCGCCGCTGTCCGACCGCCACTGGTACCCGATCTACGAGAAGATGGTCGAGTACGACATCCCGGCGATGATCCACGTCAGCACCAGCTGCAACGCCTGCTTCCACACCACCGGCTCGCACTACCTGAACGCCGACACCACGGCCTTCATGCAGTGCCTGACCTCCGACCTGTTCAAGGACTTCCCGACGCTGAAGTTCCTGATCCCGCACGGCGGCGGCGCGGTGCCCTACCACTGGGGGCGCTTCCGCGGCCTGGCCCAGGAGCTGAAGAAGCCCATCCTGGAAGAGCACCTGCTGAACAACATCTTCTTCGACACCTGTGTCTACCACCAGCCCGGCATCAACCTGCTGACCGAGGTGATCCCGGTGGCCAACATCCTGTTCGCCAGCGAGATGATCGGCGCCGTGCGTGGCATCGACCCGCGCAGCGGGCACCACTACGATGACACCAAGCGCTACGTCAACGCCACGCCCAACCTGAGCGACGAGCAGCGCTACCAGGTCTTCGAAGGCAACGCGCGCCGTGTCTTCAGCCGCCTGGACGCCCGTCTCGCCGCCCGCGGCCTCTGATCCACCAGGAGCACCCCATGTACGAACTCGGTGTCGTCTACCGCCACATCACCCGCGCCCCGCGCGAAGCCGCCGACGGCCTGGCCGCGCTGGGCTCGGCCACCGTGCACGAAGCCATGGGCCGCGTCGGCCTGATGAAGCCGTACATGCGCCCGATCCAGCAGGACGTACAGGTCTCGGGCACCGCCGTGACCGTGCTGCTGCAGCCCGGCGACAACTGGATGATGCATGTCGCGGCCGAGCAGATCCAGCCCGGAGACATCGTCGTCGCCACCGTCACCGCCGAGTGCTCGGACGGCTACTTCGGCGACCTGCTGGCCACCAGCTTCATGGCCCGTGGCGCCCGTGCGCTGATCATCGAGGCCGGCGTGCGCGACACCAAGGTGCTGCGCGAGATGGGCTTTCCGGTGTGGAGCCGCTACGTCTCGTCCAAGGGCACGATCAAGGCCACGCTGGGCTCGGTCAACATCCCCATCGTCTGCGCCGGCGCCTGGGTCACGCCCGGTGACGTGATCGTGGCCGACGACGACGGCGTGGTCTGCGTGCCCGCCGCCCGCGCGCTGGACACACTGGCCGCCGCCGCCAGGCGCGAGAGCTTCGAGGGCGAGAAGCGCGACAAGCTGGCCTCGGGCGTGCTGGGCCTGGACATGTACCAGATGCGCGAGCCGCTGGCCAAGGCCGGCCTCAGGTACATCGACTGAAGGACCCCGATGAGCAAGCCCACCTCTGGTGACTTCAGCAAGACCGCCGGCTGGCTGGACTGGTACACCGGTCCCACCCGGCCCCGCTTCCAGCTGCCGGCCGGCGCGGTGGACGCCCACTGCCACGTCTTCGGCCCCGGCGCCGATTTCCCCTACGCCCCCGAGCGCAAGTACACGCCCTGCGACGCCAGCAAGCAGCAACTGTTCGCGCTGCGCGACCACCTGGGCTTTGCGCGCAACGTGATCGTGCAGGCCACCTGCCACGGCGCCGACAACCGCGCCATGGTCGACGCCTGCCGGGCCAGCGGCGGCCGGGCGCACGGCGTGGCCACGGTGCGGCGCAGCATCGCCGACGACGAGCTGCAGCAGCTGCACGACGCCGGCGTGCGCGGCGTGCGCTTCAACTTCGTCAAGCGCCTGGTCGACTTCACGCCCAAGGACGAGCTGATGGAGATCGCCGCACGCATCGCCCCGCTGGGGTGGCACGTGGTCATCTACTTCGAGGCGGTGGACCTGCCCGAGCTGTGGGACTTCTTCACCGCGCTGCCCACCACCGTGGTGGTCGACCACATGGGCCGGCCCGATGTGAGCCAGCCCATCGACGGCCCCGAGTTCGCGCTGTTCCTGAAGTTCATGCGCGAGCACCCGAACGTGTGGAGCAAGGTCAGCTGCCCCGAGCGCCTGTCGCTCACCGGCCCCAAGGCGCTGAATGGCGAACAGGCCGCCTACCAGGACGTCGTACCCTTCGCCCGCCGCGTGGTGGAGGAGTTTCCCGACCGCGTGCTGTGGGGCACCGACTGGCCGCACCCCAACCTGAAGGACCACATGCCCGACGACGGTCTGCTGGTCGACTTCATCCCCCAGATCGCGCCCACGGCCGAGCTGCAGCGCAAGCTGCTGGTCGACAACCCGATGCGCCTCTACTGGCCTGAGGAGGTCTGAGCATGGCCCTGGACAAACCGTACAAGGACATCCCCGGCACCACCATCTTCGATGCCGACCAGTCGCGCAAGGGCTACTGGCTCAACCAGTTCTGCATGAGCCTGATGAAGGCCGAGAACCGCGAGCGCTTCAAGGCCGACGAGCGCGCCTACCTGGACGAGTGGCCGATGACCGAGGAGCAGAAGCAGGGCGTGCTCACGCGCGACCTGAACCGCTGCATCGCCGCCGGCGGCAACATCTACTTCCTGGCCAAGATCGGCGCCACCGATGGCAAGAGCTTCCAGTACATGGCCGCCAGCATGACCGGCATGACCCAGGACGAGTACGCCGCGATGATGCTGGCCGGTGGCCGCAGCCCCGACGGCAACCGCTACCTTCACGAGAAGACCTGAAGCCATGGCCCACATCTCCGCCAGCGTCTACACCTCGCACGTGCCGGCCATCGGTGCCGCCCTCGACCTGGGCAAGAGCGCCGAACCCTACTGGCAGCCGGTCTTCAAGGGCTACGAGTACTCGAAGCAATGGCTCGAGGAGGACAAGCCCGACGTCATCTTCCTGGTCTACAACGACCATGCCACCGCCTTCAGCCTGGAGCTGATCCCGACCTTCGCCATCGGCTGCGCCGCCGAGTTCAAGCCCGCCGACGAAGGCTGGGGACCGCGCCCGGTGCCGGTGGTCCAGGGCCACCCCGAGTTGGCCGCCCACATCGCGCAGAGCGTGATCCAGGACGACTTCGACCTGACCATCGTCAACAAGATGGACGTCGACCACGGCCTGACCGTGCCGCTGAGCCTGATGTGCGGCCAGCGCGATCCGGTGCACGGTGCCTGGCCCTGCCCGGTGATCCCGTTCGCGGTCAACGTGGTGCAGTACCCGGTGCCCTCGGGCCGGCGCTGCTTCATGCTGGGCCAGGCCATCCGCCGCGCGATCGAGTCCTTTGATGCGCCGCTGAAGGTGCAGATCTGGGGCACCGGCGGCATGAGCCACCAGCTGCAGGGCCCGCGCGCCGGCCTGATCAACCGCGCCTGGGACAACGCCTGGCTCGACCAGCTGATCGCCGATCCGGCGGCCTGCGCCGCCACGCCGCACATCGACTACGTGCGCGAGGCCGGCAGCGAGGGCATCGAGCTCGTGATGTGGCTGATCGCCCGCGGCGCGATGGCCGATGTGGCCGGCGGGCCGGCGCCCACCGTCAAGCACCGCTTCTACCATGTGCCCGCCAGCAACACCGCGGTCGGGCACCTGATCCTGCAGAACAACCGCTGAACCGATAGGACACGTGACATGAGCAAGACGATCAAGGTGGCGCTGGCCGGTGCCGGCGCCTTCGGCATCAAGCACCTGGACGGCATCCGGAACATCGACGGCGTCGAGGTGGTCTCGCTGATCAGCCGCGACCTGGACAAGACCCGCGAGGTGGCCCAGAAGTACGGCATCCCCCACGTCACCACTGAACTGGCCGACAGTCTGGCGCTGCCCGAGGTGGACGCCGTGATCCTGTGCACGCCCACGCAGATGCACGCCAGCCAGACCCTGGCCTGCCTGCAGGCCGGCAAGCATGTGCAGGTCGAGATCCCGCTGTGCGACGTGCTGGCCGAAGGCGAGGAGGTGGTGCGCGTGGCCCAGGCCAGCGGCCTGGTCGCCATGTGCGGCCACACCCGCCGCTTCAACCCCAGCCACCAGTACGTGCACCACAAGATCAAGGCGGGCGAGTTCAACATCCAGCAGATGGATGTGCAGACCTATTTCTTCCGCCGCACCAACATGAACGCGCTGGGCCAGCCGCGCAGCTGGACCGACCACCTGCTGTGGCACCACGCCGCCCACACCGTGGACCTGTTCGCCTACCAGTGCGGCAGCCCCATCGTGAAGGCCAACGCCATCCAGGGTCCGATCCATCCCACGCTGGGCATCGCGATGGACATGAGCATCCAGCTCAAGGCCGCCAACGGCGCCATCTGCACGCTGAGCCTGTCGTTCAACAACGACGGCCCGCTGGGCACCTTCTTCCGCTACATCGGCGACACCGCCACCTACATCGCCCGCTACGACGACCTGTTCAACGGCAAGGACGAGAAGATCGATGTCTCCCAGGTGGACGTGTCGATGAACGGCATCGAGCTGCAGGACCGCGAGTTCTTCGCCGCCATCCGCGAAGGCCGCCAGCCCAACAGCAGCGTGGCCGGCGTGCTGGCCTGCTACCAGGTGCTGCACCAGCTCGAACAGCAACTCGCTTGATCTCCGGCTCAGCTGTGCGGCGCCTCTTGGGGCGCCGTTTCTCTTTCCTCTCCCGCACCATGCCACAACGACCCCTCGGCCCATTCCAGGCCAGCGCCATCGGCCTGGGCTGCATGAACCTCAGCCACGCCTACGGCCAGCCGCCCTCGCCCGAGGCCGGCCGCGCGCTGCTTGAGCGCGCGCTGGAGCGCGGCTGCACGCTCTTCGACACCGCCGCGCTCTACGGCTTCGGGGCCAACGAAGAGCTGGTCGGACCGGTCCTCAAACCCCATCGCTCGAAGATCACGCTGTGCTCCAAGGGCGGCATGGCCGGCGTGCAGTTCGCGGACGGCGTCAAGCGCGTGATCGACGGCCGCCCCGAGGCAATCCGCAGGAACTGCGAGGACAGCCTGCGCCGCCTGGGCACCGACGTCATCGACCTGTACTACCTGCACCGCTGGGACAAGCAGGTGCCGATCGAGGAGTCGGTGGGCGAGATGAGCCGCCTGGTGGCCGAAGGCAAGGTCCGCGCGCTGGGCCTGTCCGAAGTGTCCGCCGCCACGCTGCGCCGCGCCCACGCGGTGCACCCGATCACCGCGCTGCAGACCGAGTACTCGCTGTGGACCCGCAACCCCGAGATCGCGGTGCTGGACGCCTGCCGCGCACTGGGCGTGGCCTTCGTCGCCTTCAGCCCGGTGGCGCGTGGTTTCCTGGGCACGCTGAGCGACGTCAGCGGCTTCGACGCCAAGGACATCCGCCGCTCGATGCCGCGCTTCACCCCCGGGAACTACGCTGCCAATCGGGCACTGCTGGGCCCCGTGCAAGCCCTGGCCGAGGCGCGCGGCGTGACGGTGGCCCAGCTGGCGCTGGCCTGGCTGCTGCACCGCGGCGAGCACATCATCCCGATCCCCGGCACCACCTCGATCCGCCACCTGGAGGATAACCTCGCGGCGGCTGACCTGGCGCTGTCGGCCCATGAGATGGCACTGCTCGACGGCGCGATCAACCAGCGCAGCGTGCAGGGCACGCGCTACAACAGCGCCACGCAGGCCGAGATCGACACCGAGGAGTTCTAGGGACGGCGGCAGCCTCGCATCACTCGGCCGGGCGCCGTACCATCGCCGGGCTGTATGAGCGGACTGTCCGACCTCGACCCCGCCGCCTTCGCCGAGTTGCGCCGCCTGCTCGACGAGGGGCTGGACATGCCTGGCGCCGAGCGCGCCGCCTGGCTGGCGGCGTTGCCC
>JAFLDI010000165.1 GCA_017302485.1 Burkholderiales bacterium
GCTGAACTGGCGCAGCCCGATTCAGGTCTTCGCGGAGCTGATGCAGGGCTTGGCTGAATCCCATCAGGCTACAGTCCACTGATCAATCAACGAGTGCTGGGTGTTGCACTTCGGACTTGAGAACGCCTTGTTCAAGGTTGCCGACCGCATCGAAGCCCGCCACGGTGCCGCCATCGCCCAAGCTCAGCGACTCACCCCTCTGACGCTGGCCAAGGCCTTCCGGGGCGAACTGGTGCCGCAAGACCCTGCCGACGAACCTGCCAGCCTGCTGCTGCAACGCCTGGCCCAGGCAAAGGCCGTTGCTGTAAGGCCGAAGGCACCGCGTGACCAGCCCGGGCGCAGGAAGCCAGTGACCGCTGACACGTCACCGGCCCAGCCCGATTGGAGCACCTTGCCTGATGGCGCGTGGGCCTCGGACGTACCCGCGGACGAGTATGCGGCCGTGGCCGCGCTCACCGCCGTGCTCAAGGCCTGGGGCCAGCCCATGCCGCAAGACCAGGCGCGCCTGGCCGCTGTGTTGTGCCTGCAGCCACGTCTCTTCACGGCAGCCCTGCCGGCAGTGCAGGCCACGCAGTGGTGCCGTCTTGTAGGCGCTGCGGCCCGGCCGCTGCCGACCCAGATCGCCCGCATGCAAGTGGCCGTCAACGCCCCATGGGGCAGTGCCCTTCGCAAGATGCGGGCACGGGGCGATCTGCTCGAATCTGGCCAAGGCCAAAGCGGCAGTTGGGCCTTGGCGCCCAGCGCCTTTGGCGTGGACACCCTGGATTGGGATGGGCGCGCGGCGTGGGTGGTGGGCCATTTGCGGGCCCATGGCATGGCGGCGCTGTTACCTGCGTTGACGCCGGACCTCTCGGAGTTCATCAGTGCCCGCGCAGCCTGATCTGTTTGGGCCCGAGCCGCTGTCCGTAACCTTGCCGCCAGGGGGTGAGCAACCGGCCCTGTGGGTCCGCCGGCTCACCATCTGGCAAGAGCCTGGCGTGCCGGTGCGCAGCATCGAGCTGCGTACCGGCCTGAACTTCATCTGGTCACCCGACCCGGCCGATGCCGGTGGCCGAGGTGACGCCGGTGACCTGGGGCATGGTGCAGGCAAGA
This sequence comes from Burkholderiales bacterium, assembly GCA_017302485.1. Classification (GTDB taxonomy): domain Bacteria; phylum Pseudomonadota; class Gammaproteobacteria; order Burkholderiales; family Burkholderiaceae_C; genus Ideonella. Next base: position 1,093 of record JAFLDI010000165.1, read on the forward strand.
CCTTGTTCTGCCGCCTGCTGCGCTATTGCCTGGGCGAAGACCGTTTCGCCCCGGATGAGCAGCGGCTCAGCATCGGCCGGGCATTCCTGAACGGCTGGGTGTCGGCCGAGGTGATGCTGAAGGGCAAGCTGTGGGCGGTGCTGCGGCCCTTGGGGGTGGGACGGAGCCACTTCGCGGTGGAAGGCGTTTTGCCTGAGCAATTGTTTGAGCGCTTGTCCGAACCCACCGGCATGGTGCCCTTGCTCAACGCCATTGAGCAACAGGTGTTGAGCCCGCAGGTGGCCCGCTTGATGAGTGCCGACCATGCGCATGACGCCTGGCGGGTAGCGCTGGCCTGGCTGACGCGCGACCAGGAATGCCGCTTCGACCATGTGCTGGACTGGCGCGCGGCCGAATCCAACTCAGAGTCGCCCACGCGCGCCATGTCGCGCAGCCGGCTGCAAGAGGCCATGCGGGCGCTGATTGCGGCCATTTCTTCGGAGGAAATCGAGCTGCAGGCCGAGGCCAGCGCGCAGGGCGAAGCACACAAGGCCAAGCTCCACGAGGCGGGGCGCTGGCAATGGGCTTGCGAGAACTTGCGAGCAGAGGTGCTGCGCGCGGTGGGGCTGAGGGCCATCGAGGTGCCCGAGGGGCGCTCGGGGCTGGATGTGCTGCGGCAGGCCGCACGACAGAAGCTGGCGCAGGCCGCGAAGACGGATGCCACCGTGGACGTCTCGGATTTGGGCGAATTGAGGCAACGCGCCCGCGACGCGGCACAAGCGGTGGCCGAGCTGGACAAACAACTGGCGGTGTTGACCAACAGCCTGCCCTTGCATGAAACGCTGCTGGCGAATCTGCGTGCAGAGTTACCGGGCAGTTCTGCCCGCTTGCGCGATGCCGAGGTTCCGAGCTGCCAAATCTGTGAAGTGCCCATCGACAGGGCGCTGGCGGACGGGTGCAAGCTCTCGCACAAGCTGCCGGACTTGGCCGCCCTGCAACAGCGGCATGAAGCCTTGCAGAAGCAGGTTCAGGACAAGCAGGCCGAGATCGGATTGGTGAAGCAAAACGCGGTGCTCGTGCAGCAGCAACTGCCGGCCGCACGTGCGGCGCGCGACGCACTGCGGCAGGCCCTGGCAAAGGCCGAACGGCTGAGCGACAGCCGCTCGGCGGCCTGGCGCCAAGGCAGAAAGAACCTGGACGACATTGATCGTCTGGAGCGCGACTGGGCTGCGTGCGAACTGGCGCAAGCGCAGGCGGCACAGTTGCAAGCCCAGATGGACGCCAAGCGCGACCGCTTGGCAGCATTTCGCGACCAACAGGCGGAGGTATTCGCCCGCCTGTCCAAATACTTTGATGCGGTGATCCGCGCAGCCGTGGGCCCCACCGCCTCGGGCCGGGTCAGCCTGGACGGGAACGGGCTGAAGCTCACCGTCCTATGGGGAGGCGAGCGCTCCACTGCGGCCATCGAGTCACTTAAGGTGATCGCCTTCGATTTGGCGGTGATGTGCATGAGCATGGCGGGCACCACCCACCTGCCGGCCTTCCTGCTGCACGACAGCCCTCGCGAGGCCGATCTGGGGCTGAGCGTGTACCACCGGCTGTTTGATGTAGTGCACGGGCTGGAAGGGGATTCACTGCCAGCCTTTCAGTACATCGTCACCACCACCACGCAACCGCCACCCACCTTCCAGCGGCAACCCTGGCTACGTGAGACGCTGCGCGGCGCGCCACCCAGCGAACGTCTATTGAAGTGTGATCTGCCATGAGCGACATCCAACTCTTCCGCATTGCCAACGGCCAAGCCACCGAACTAAAAGGCGAGGCGTCCGATCTGGAAAAGCCCTTGCAAACGCTGATCGAGGCCAACCTGGAGCCGCTGCTAGGCGCCCGTTTCCTGGCCACCGAGTATTCGACCGGCAAGACCCATGGCGGCCGCATTGACAGCCTGGGATTGGACGAGAACCACTGCCCGGTGATCCTGGAGTACAAGCGCTCTGTCGGCGAGAACGTCATCAACCAGGGCTTGTTCTACCTGGATTGGCTGATGGACCACAAGGCCGAGTTCAAGCTGCTGGTGCTGGAGAAGTTCGGAGCGGCAGCGGCGGACGCCATCGACTGGAGCGGCCCGCGCCTGGTGTGCATCGCGGCGGACTTCACCAAGTACGACGGCCACGCGGTGCAGCAGATTGACCGCAACATAGAGCTGATCCGCTACCGCCGGTTTGGCGCCGACCTGCTGCTGTTCGAGCTGGTCAACGCCACCTCGGCCTCGGCTCCCAAGCTTTCTGCGGCAGGCAAGACAGCCAAACCGGCGAAGGACGCCAACGAGTCCGGTACGGAGAAGGTCGTCGGCCCTGACAAGACCTATGCCGAGACGGTGGCCACTCTGCCCGCACCACTGCTGGCCGTGCTGGCCTCACTGGAGGACTACACCCTTTCGTTGGGCGACGACGTTCAACGCAAGGAGTTGCGCTTGTACGTCGCGTTCAAGCGCTTGAAGAACTTCGCCACGCTGGTGCCCCAAAAGGGGCGCCTGTTGCTATACCTGCACCTGGAGCCGGCCGCAGTTACGAAGGCCTTGCCGAACGCCGAGGACGTTTCCCAGAAAGGGCACTGGGGCACGGGGGATGTCGCGGTATCGCTGACTTCACTGGCAGATCTGGACGCAGCCAAGCCGTTCATCCTGGCGGCCTACGAAGGGCGAGCTGGCAAGTTGAGAGCGGGCGATTGACGGTGGAAGGTAGAGCTTGAACGAACGAGTTGCTTCGGCAAGTTGCCAGAGCGACGGCCTCAGTTGCAGACAGGCTGGCGCGAAGCCGGCAACTTCCCGAACTTTGTGCCAGCACTGACGATCAGTCCGTTGCCAGATTCCTCAAGCTCGCGGAGTTTTTCAACCGAGTCCACGAAAGTCACCACGTTCTCGTCACAGGTGAACGCGCCGCGTAGGTCTGCGTCGGAAAAATCAGCCCCGGCGAAGTGCGCGATCGTAAGGTTGCTTCCGGTGAGGTCTGCGCCCCGAAAGGACGCGCCCCTGAACTGACCATCGCTCAGGTTTGAATCCGACAGGTTGGCGCCATCCAGTCGAGCGCACGTCGCGTTCACTTCCACCAGTCTGGACCATCGCAAGCTGGCTTCGGTGAGGTCAGCGTGAACAAGAATGGCGCCATTCCAATCGGCCTGATTCGCGATGACCTTGCGCAGCGACAAGCCTGCCGCTAGAGCATTGGTCAGCGGTGCCCGGTCAAACTCGGCCCCGGCTTCAGAGACCTGTTCAATCGAGACGTTTGACGAGGCCAATGCCATGAGCAGCTGGGTGCGCTCGGGGCTCGACAACTCGCTCAAACCCGAATCGGTGGACCCAAGCCCATCCCCACCGACATCCAGGTACCGATAAGGGCGAAAGGACTTCGACAATGCGACGACCCGCCCGAGCAGTGCTGGCGAAAGTTCCACGGGCTTGCGGCCAAAGGAAGGTGACAGCTTGTAGTGCAGGTCATAGTCTTCCTGCTTGCAGTTGAGCGCCGCTCCTGCGGCAGAGACCTGCGCGGCAGACTCCCCCTGTGCGTCGCTGACCCGGTTCAGAACCTCAGTGAGTTCAACAGTCAAGCCAGCACGCCTGGCGGACTCCTGCAGTTGATTCTGGATGGTGATCAGGCGATTCTGCTCCTGCAGCAGGCGGTTGCTCTGCCAAGCAAGGTATGCCGTGAGAAAAGAAATCAGCAGTACCCCCCCAGCAGCGGCCCCGCCTGGCGAAAGCAGCTTCCAGATCAAGGCACGCAATGCTGCCTGGAACTTCGGGCTGTTCCAACCCTGGTTGCGAAGGTGGTTGGCAAGGCCAAGCCATATTGGTACAGCGCGCGACTCACGCTCAATGAGCTGTCGATCCAACTCATCTTTGTAGGCCTCGAACTCCCGGCGTGAGATGGGCGCCTCCAAGTCCACGGATGTCGGTGTGCCACTTACCCCCTGGTCAGTCATGCCTTTCGCCTCCTTCCACAACTTGGTCGCGAATGCCCTTGCAGATCACCTATGCCGACCTGCATGGACATAGGCCTCCCGTGCCCTAGGCGCCTTCGTCTTTCGTGGTGGCACACACAACGCGTGGGGACCAACGCTGGCTTGGCACAGCTACCGCGAAATTACCGAACATCCAACAGGTCACTACGTGCTGGACCAAGGATATCGGAGCACCACGGAGTCGTTCGACCCGTCTGCCGATCATCGGTGGTCGGCGCTCGTCTGGATTGATGATGCCGCAGGTGCTGTACCAGCTTCCAGGAAGACCGTTGCTAGCATCGCGACACTGGCACAAATCAGGGTGTCTCACGGAAGACGCCTGGCAAGCTCTTCGGCCCTCGGGTGGTAGTACCGCATCAACATCCTCGGATCCTTGTGCCCGGTGATCTTGGTCAACTCGTGCATCGGGAAGATGGACGCCAGGCGCGACGTGGCCTCGTGCCGAAGATCGTGAAAGCGCAGGTCCGTGAGCATGGCCGGCTCCGGCTTGCGCTTCGCCGCCTTGCACTCGTCAACATAGGCCTCCCTGGCTCGATGCACTGCACGCTCGAACGCCCGCGTGATGCCGTCACTTCGGACGGCAAACACTCGCCCTGCTGCAACATCTTCGGACTCCGCCTCGCGAGCCGCCTTCAGCTCAGCCAACACCTCCACCGCCCGAGAGGACAACGGCACATCGCGCGAGCTGCCATTTTTCGTCGCCGGCAGATGGGCCACACGCCTGGCCAGGTCGATGTGCTCCCAGCGCAGCTCGGCCAATTCACCCCGCCGCATGGCGGTCTCCACGGCCAGCCAGACGATGGCCGGCAGCACGGCCGACCCGCTGGCCGCCACAACGCGCTCCAGCTCGCCATCGCTGGCCTGGCGCTGCCCCTCCCCTTCCGCAGCCCCAGAAGGGCCTCCAGAGGCCGCCAAACGCCGCGTACGGCCGTTGTTAGGCTGGGGCTTGCGCACCAGCTCGACGGGATTGGACAGGCTCTCCATGCCCCATTCCTTGCGCGCCACGCTGAACATGTGCGACAGCACCACCAGGCGGCGCAACACGGTGGCCGGTTGGTAGGTTTTCAGCCACTCGTCGCGCAGCTTGACCAGGTCGGCACTGCGCACGGCCGCCAGAGGTCGCTTGGCCAGGGGCACCGCGCGCCAAGCCTTGAGCACCGACGCCTCTTGCACGGCACCCTTCTTGTGCGGCACCACCTCGGCCTCGTAGCGGGCCAGTGCCTCGTGCAGCAGCGTGGCCTCGGCCTCGCCACGACTGATCCAGACGCCCCGAGCCATCTCGGACTCGATCATCTTGGCCCAGGCGTCCGCCTCGGCCTTGGTGTTGAATGTCTTGCTCTGCGCGGGGTAGCCGCGCCTGCGGATCTGGGCCTCCCACTGGTACGGCCCTCGTTTGCGGATCGCTGCCACCTTGCCTCGCCTGCTGTGTTTGAGTGTGGCAAAATTGTGGCATCAATTCACAGATTGATCTGTAGGCCTCGTGACAATTGGTGTGACATTGGCCTTCGCAATGCGAAGGTCGGGAGTTCGATCCTCCTCGTCTCCACCACCCGATGTCCGCGCGCCTGTCGAGCCCTCCGGCACCACACGGCACCGCATCGCACCGGAAGGGCTGCACCGTCAGGTGGCAGCCCTTTTTTCTTGCCTGCGGACCCTGGGGCAAGTCCTGAGCAGCGATCACACCTGATCGATGTAGTATTGCTACCTATGATCCCGGCAAAACGATGTAGTTTGCCTCCAGTCACCAAACTGACAAACTGGCAACCACTCGGCAGTTACCCGGGTACGCAACCTGCTTAAGCTATGCAAGGCGTTGATCGGCGCATTTCTATAGGGTGATTGCCTGTGCCGCCGACGCCCGGATGACAGCTATAGTGACAAGTACCGGGGCTCATGAGGCCCTTTTCAACGACAAGAACAGCACCCACACGGGGTGACTGGAGGAACCGAGTGGATTTCGCTGAATCGCAGCGCAGCCCCACCAAGCATCCGGTGGGTCTGATCGTGGTGGCCGTGATGCACGTCGTGGTCGGCTATGCGCTGGTCAACGGTCTGGCGCGCAAGATCGTCGAGGTGGTCAAGGCGCCGATCGAGACCAAGATCATCGAGGAGGTCAAGCCGCCGCCGCCGCCGCCGCCCGAGAACCTGCCGC
>JAFLDI010000166.1 GCA_017302485.1 Burkholderiales bacterium
GCAGACCAGGCCGCAGGCCAGACCCAAGGCCGCGCCCGCCAGCACGTCGCTGGGCCAATGGGCCCCTGCCGCCACCCGAGACCATGCCACCGCCAGCGCCATCAATGCCGCGGTCGCCAGCGCCCAGGGGCGCCAGCGCAGTCCGAGCATGGCGCCCAGCAGCGCGAAGGCCGACGCGGTGTGGCCGGAGGGCATGGCCCGGCGGCGCAGTGCATCGCCCAGCACCTGCACGGAGTCCTGTGGCAGCACGGCCAATGGCCTGGGCAGGTCCAGCAGATACTTCAGGAGCTGCACCGACACCGCACAGACCACCAGCGACAGGCTGAGCACAGCCCATGGTTGTGGGACACGAAGCAGCAGAGCCGACAGCAGCAACCACTGGGTCGCACCGAGCCCGAGCTGTCCGAGCAGTTCTATCCACCACCGCCAATGCTCGGCCCCGCCATTGAGCCACTGCAGAAGCGCCCGGTCTGCGGGCCCGTGATGGGCTGCCATGGACCAGGCCATCGACAGCACCGCCAAGCCCACCCATGTCCAGGTGAAGTCCTCGCGGTGGGCCTTGGCGTGCTTCATTGGCTCCAGTCTGGGCTCGCCAGGTGACATCCACTTGACGCCCGCGCGACACCTGGCTGACACGCTGCCGACTTGAGCGCGGCGCATGCTGCGCAGCCATGACGATGACGATCCTGGTGACCGGGGCGGCCGGTTTCATCGGCGCCCACTTGTGCGCCGCCTTGTCAGCCCGGGGCCACCGGGTGATTGGCTGCGATCACCTGCGCCACGACGATCCTCTGCTGGCGCTGCGACGTGCCCGGGTGGCTGCGCTGCTCGCGCCATCGGGCGTGCACCTGGTCGACGCCGACCTGCGTGACGCCCACGCCTGCGAAGCCCTGGTGGCGCATGGCCAGCCGCGCGTCGTGGTCCACCTGGCCGCCCGCCCGGGCGTGCGCGACTCCATCACCGACCCGCTGGGCTATGTCGGCCCCAATCTGGTGGCCTTCGCCAACCTGCTGCAGTCCTGCAGCACCCAGCGGGTGGCTCGGCTGCTGTTCGCCAGCTCCTCCAGTGTCTACGGGGCGCGCAGTGAGGCCCCGTTCAACGAGGACGACCGGTGCGATCGCCCCGAGTCGTTCTACGCGGCCACCAAGCAGGCCAACGAGGCGATGGCCCACGCCTTCAGCCGAACACGCGGACTGTCGGTCAGCGCGCTGCGCTTCTTCACGGTGTATGGCCCGTGGGGCCGGCCGGACATGGCTTACTTCAGCTTTGCCCAGCGCATCTGCCGCGCTCAGCCCATCACCCTGTTCGCTGGGGGCGAACTGTGGCGCGACTTCACCTACATTGACGATGTCGTCGAGGCGGTGTGCCGTCTGGCCGAGCGCCCTGGGGGCCCGTCCTGGGAGGTGCTGAACGTGGGGCACAGTCGTCCGGTCCAGGTGCGGACCTTCCTGGCCACGCTGGAGGCGGCACTGGGTCGGCGCGCCCAGATCCTGGATGCACCGATCCAGCCCGGTGACGTGCCCATGACCTGCGCCGACCCCGCCCGCCTGCATGACGCCGTGGGGGCCCTGCCCTGCACCCCGCTGGAAACGGGCCTGCAGCGCTTCGTGGCGTGGCTGCGGGTGTGGCAACGGTCACAACCGGAGGTTCTACCCACCGCCACAGCGCAGCGGGTCCTCGCGTAAACTACGGTCTGTTCCGAGGAGCGTTGCAAGGTCGGCATCCCTGAGTTGTCGGCCCCAGGCTCGGAAGTCCCCCATGCAACGGCGCTCACCCGCATCGCACCAGGCGTGGGTGAGCCGTGTCGGACCTCGACACCCCTTCCCCCTCCGTCTGTCGCGCCGCGGGTATTCGTTTCAACCCTGAACCGAAGGACCGCACATGAACGCGCCTGACTCCCTGAAGCACCTGGCCGACAGCGCCATCGCCGACATCTCCCTGGCCGACTGGGGCCGCAAGGAAATCCGCATCGCCGAGACCGAGATGCCCGGCCTGATGGCGATCCGCGAGGAGTTCGCCGCCAAGCAGCCTCTGAAGGGCGCGCGCATCACCGGCTCGCTGCACATGACCATCCAGACGGCTGTGCTGATCGAGACCCTCAAGGCCCTGGGTGCCGATGTGCGCTGGGCCTCGTGCAACATCTTCTCCACCCAGGACCACGCCGCTGCGGCCATTGCCGCCACCGGCACGCCGGTCTTCGCAGTCAAGGGCGAGACCCTGGTCGACTACTGGGACTACACGCACCGCATCTTTGACTTCGGCGCCCAGGGCACACCCGGTGAAGGCCCGAACATGATCCTGGACGATGGCGGCGACGCCACGCTGCTGATGCACCTGGGCAAGCGAGCCGAGAAGGACCTGTCGGTCCTGGCCCAGCCCGGCAGCGAGGAGGAGCGCATTCTGTTTGCCGCGATCAAGGCCAAGCTGGCCGAGGACCCCACCTGGTACAGCCGCAAGAGCGCCGAGATCATTGGCGTGACCGAGGAGACCACCACCGGCGTGCACCGCCTCAAGGAGATGAGCGCCAAGGGCACGCTGATGTTCCGGGCGATCAACGTCAACGACTCGGTCACCAAGAGCAAGTTCGACAATCTGTATGGCTGCCGCGAGAGCCTCGTGGATGGCATCAAGCGCGCCACCGACGTGATGATCGCCGGCAAGGTGGCGGTGGTCTGCGGCTACGGTGACGTGGGCAAGGGCTCGGCCCAGGCGCTGCGCGCGCTCAGCGCCCAGGTCTGGGTCACCGAGATCGATCCGATCAACGCGCTGCAGGCGGCGATGGAAGGCTTCAAGGTTGTGACCATGGAATGGGCGGCTGACAAGGCCGACATCTTCGTCACCACCACCGGCAACCGCGACGTCATCACCTTCGAGCACATGGCGGCGATGAAGGACCAGTCGATCGTCTGCAACATCGGCCACTTCGACAACGAGATCCAGGTCGCCAGGCTGGAAGAGAAGTGCCAGTGGGAGGAGATCAAGCCGCAGGTCGATCACGTCATCTTCCCCGACGGCAAGCGCATCATCCTGCTCGCCAAGGGCCGGCTGGTGAACCTGGGCTGCGGCACCGGACACCCCAGCTTCGTGATGTCCAACTCCTTTGCCAACCAGACGATCGCCCAGATCGAGCTGTTCACGCACCCCGAGGGCTATGACGTGGGCAAGGTCTATGTGCTGCCCAAGCACCTGGACGAGAAGGTGGCGCGTCTGCACCTGAAGAAGGTGGGCGCGATGCTGACCGAGCTGAGCGACGAGCAGGCGGCCTACATCGGCGTGCCCAAGCAAGGCCCCTACAAGCCCGACAGCTATCGATATTGACCCATGCGGGTCGATCAGCTGATCGTTCAACGGGGGCTGGCGCCGAGCCGGTCAGCCGCGCAGCGGCTGATCGAGCACGGCGCGGTGCGCTGGCTGGGCCCGACCGGCTGGCAGGTGCCGAAGAAGGCGGGTGAGGATCTGCCCGAAGGCTGCCAGCTCGAGGTCACTGACGACGCCGAGCTGCGCTGGGTGTCGCGCGGCGGCCTCAAGCTGGCAGGCGCGCTGCGGCAGGCCGGGCTCGACCTGGCCGGCGCAGTGGCGCTGGACGTGGGTCAGAGCACCGGCGGCTTCACCGAGGTGCTGCTGGACGCGGGCTGCAGGGCGGTGTTCGGCGTCGATGTCGGCCACGGCCAGCTGCACCCACGCCTGGCAGCCGATGAGCGCGTGCACGCCTTCGAGGGCGTCAACGCGCGCCACCTGAGCGCCGCCGACCTGGGTCCCCAGGCCCCGGCAAGGGGTTTTGATCTGATCACCGGCGACCTGTCCTTCATCTCGCTGACCCTGGTGCTGCCGGCCCTCAGTCCATTGCTGGCGGCTGACGGCACCCTGCTGATGCTGGTCAAGCCGCAGTTCGAGCTGCAGCCGACCGAAATCAACAAGAAGGGCCTGGTCAAGGATGCCGCGTCCTATCCACATGTCGAGCGGCGCCTGCGCCAGGCCTGCGAGACATGCGGCCTGGCGGTGCGCGCCTGGCGCGACAGCCCGGTCAGCGGCGGCGACGGCAACCGCGAGTTTTTCGTTCAGGCGCAACGTGCCTGAGCCCTGGAGCACAACACGATGACCTCTGACTTCCCGATCAGCCTGGAGTTCTTCCCGCCCAAGACCCCCGAGGGCGTGGTCAAGCTGGCGGCGGTGCGCCAGCAGCTCTACGCGCTGGACCCGCTGTTCTGCTCGGTGACCTATGGCGCAGGCGGCAGCACGCAGGACGGCACGCTGCAGACCGTGCAGGCCATCCTGGACGAGGGCCGCCAGGGGGCCTCGCACTTCACCTGCATCGGCGCCACGCGCGATTCGGTGCGCGAGAAGCTGGCGCTATTCCAGTCCATGGGCCTGACGCGCATCGTCGCGCTGCGCGGCGACCTGCCCAGCGGCTACGGCGGCTTTGGCGAGTTCCGTTACGCCAGCGACCTGGTGGCCTTCATCCGTGCCGAGACCGGCGACCACTTCCACATCGAGGTGGCCGCCTACCCCGAGACGCACCCGCAGGCCCGGAGCCCGCAGGCCGACCTGCAGGCCTATGCGGCCAAGGTCAAGGCCGGCGCCAGCGGCGCAGTCACCCAGTTCTTCTTCAACGCCGACGCCTACTTCCGTTTCGTCGACGAGACGCGCGCGCTGGGCGCCGACATCCCGGTGGTGCCCGGCATCATGCCGATCACCAATGCCAGCGGCATCCTGCGCTTTGCCGACAACTGCGGCGCCGATGTGCCGCGCTGGGTGCGACTGCGTCTGCAGAGCTTTGGCGACGACAGCGCCAGTATCAAGGCCTTCGGTCTGGATGTGGTCACCGCGCTGTGCGAGCGCCTGCGGGCCCAGGGCGTGCCCGGGCTGCACTTCTACACGATGAACCAGTCGGCCACCGTGCTGGAGATCTGCCGGCGCCTGGGTCTGGCCTGAAACAGGCTCACACCCACACCGCGGTGCAGGGCCGGGGGCCGGCCCGGTCCCGAGGTGCGCAGGGCAACCCGACCTGAACGGTCACCCTGCCACCGAGGGGTGCTGCCGGTCCGCGGGCAGCGGGCCACTGTTGCGAGAACACGTCACCCTCAGCCCTGAGTTTGACCAAGGTCAGGTTCCCGCCCGTCCCGTCGCGGCGCACGGGCGTCGGTTTGCGCCGCAACAAACTCGGCAACCGCGCCGGACGGTGCAATGCCCTCATCCGCCGTGCAGACGGGTCTGGTTTGTTCACAAGTCATCGCAACGAAGAAGGAGTCTCCTCATGCGCAAGTCGCTCATCGCTGTCGCCACGCTGGCCGCCCTGGCCGCCCCGCAATTCGCCGCCGCCCAGGACAGCGGCAACTGGATCGTGCGCGCCCGCGCGGTCAAGCTGAACTCGGCCAACACCAATGACAGCACCCTCAAGGGCACGCTGGACGCCGTGACCGTGCTGGCCAACCCGACCGCCGAGATCAACGACAAGTGGATCCCCGAAGTCGACATCACCTATTTCTTCACGCCGAACTTCGCGGCTGAGCTGATCCTGACCTATCCGCAGAAGCAGACGCTGTACGCCGTGTCCAACGGCACCCGCGTGGCCGCCATCGGTGAGTTCAAGCACCTGCCCCCGACGCTGACCGCCCAGTACCACTTCACCGGCATGGGCGCGCTGCGTCCCTATGTCGGCGTGGGTCTGAACTACACCAACATCTCCGATGTGCACATCACCATTCCGGCCGCTGCCACGGTCGCCGGTGCCGACATTCCGCTGAACCTCAAGCGCAACAGCTATGGTCTGGCCGCCCAGCTGGGTGCCGACTATGCGCTGGGTGGCGGCTGGCTGCTCAACGTCGACGTCAAGAAGGTCCAGATCAAGACCGACGTGCTGGTGGGCGCGGCCAAGGTGGGCACCTTCAAGGTTGACCCGCTGCTGGTCAGCCTGGGCGTGGGCATGCGTTTCTGATCCAGGCTCCAAGAAGCACACAGACCTGGCCGGCCACAAGCCGGTCGGTCGGTTGGGAGTTCAGGCGACCCTGCGGTCGCCTTTTTTCATGCCGGCTTCACAGGTCGACCACCAGCCGCGCCGTGCGCGAGCGTGACACGCAGGGCAGGAAGCAGTTGCCCGCCGCCAGTTCCTCATCGGTGAGGTAGGCGTCGCGGTGGTCGGGCGTGCCGGCCAGCACCGTGGTCAGGCAGGTGCCGCAGATGCCCTGCTCGCACGAGGTGGACACGGCCACGCCGGCGGCGTCCAGCGCCTGCACCGCGGTCTGGTCGGCGGCCACGGTGATCACACGCTTCGAGCGCGCCAGCTCGATCTCGAAGGGGCCATCGGCGCTGTGGTTGATGACCGGCGGCGTGAAGGACTCGCTGTGCCAGCGCGCGTCGGCCCAGCCGGCGGCCTGCACTGCGGCGCGGGCCCAGGCGATGTAGCCGGCGGGGCCGCAGGCGTAGGCGTGGGTGTCGGGGCTGGCAGCGCGCAGCACGGCGGCGATGTCCAGCGCGGTGGCGGGTTCGTCATCTACATGGACCACCACCTGCGCCGCCCACGGCACGCTGGCCAGGTGGGCGGCCAGCGGCATCCGGTCGCGGCTGCGCACGCTCAGGTGCAGTTGGAACGGACGGCCGTCGGCGTGCAGTTGCTCGGCCATCGCCAGCAGCGGCGTCAGGCCGATGCCGCCGCCCAGCAGCAGTGCGCCGCCGCTGGCGGCCAGCGGGAAGGCGTTGCGTGGCGTGGAAATGGTGAGCGTCTGCCCGGCCTGCAGCGCATGCACGCCCACCGAGCCGCCGCGCGATGTGGGCTCGCGCAGCACCGCCAGGCGATAGCGGCTGCGGTCGGAAGGCGCGCCGTAGAGCGAGTACTGGCGGATCAGGCCGCCGCCCAGGTGCACGTCGATGTGCGCGCCGGCGGTGAAGGCGGGCAGCGGCTGGCCGTCGGTGGGCTGCAGCTCGAGGGCGCAGACATCGGCGGTGACATCGGTCTTGGCGGCGATCAGGACGGTGAGCGTGGTCATGGCGATGGGTGGGTGGGTCAATCAGAGCAGGCGGCCGTAGCGCACGCCGATCCAGGCATGTTCGCGCATCAGGGCCTCGACGCGGGCGCCTTCGCGCTGGCGCAGCGCGTCGAGCACCAACTCATGGTGGACCTGGGCGACACGGAGTTTGTCGTACTCGCGGTCGAGCGCGCCGATGTCCAGCGTGATCGAGTCGGCCGAGGCAAAGGGCAGGTG
>JAFLDI010000167.1 GCA_017302485.1 Burkholderiales bacterium
GGGCTGTGGCTGGCCGGTGAGTTCGGCTCGAGGTTGCCCACCAGTCCGATCTGGCCGCGCACGCCGCTGGCTCGGAAGGCCTGCACGCCGCGGCCATGGGCCAGCAGCAGGTGGTGGGCGGCGATCGCGGCCTCGAAGGCGCTGCGGTGGCCCGGCGCCAGCACGCCGTGCATGTAGCCGCCGTCGGCCACCACCCAGGGCTCGTTGAGGGTGCTCCACATCGGCACCCGATCACCCAGGGTGCGGAACATCACTGTGGCGTACTCGGCAAACCAGTCGGCGATGTCGGGGTTGAGCCAGCCGCCGCGGTCGTCCAGCGCGGCCGGCAGGTCCCAGTGGTAGAGCGTGATGTTGGGCGCGATGCCGGCCTCCAGCAGCGCATCCACGACGTGGCTGTAGTGGTCCAGTCCCGCCTGGTTGATGCGCCCGCGCCCCTCGGGCATCACCCGCGACCAGGCGATGCTGAAGCGGTAGGACTGCAGCCCCAGCGCCTTCATCAGCGCGATGTCCTCGGGGTAGCGGCGGTAGTGGTCGCAGGCGGTGTCACCCGTGTCGCCGTCGCGCACGCGGCCGGGCGTGTGGCTGAAGCGGTGCCAGATGCTGGGGCCGGCGCCGTCGGCCAGCGGCGAGCCCTCCACCTGGTACGCGGCCGTGGCGGCACCCCAGACAAAGCCGGGCGGGAAGGGCAGCGGGTCAGGGTGCTCGGTCACGGTGCACGAAGCGGGACGATGTCGATGGTGTAAACGTTTCCACGGCATCTTAGCGATCGGGCTTGGTGCGTCAGCCGGGGTTTTCCCGACAGGGTCTGGCCTGACCACCTTCCGTGTGGCGTGTGCGCACCAGGACAGGGCGCTGGCGCCGCGCCTTGGCTGGCGCGGATCTTGATAACCCCGAGGGTGATCACCGAGACCCGCAGCCCTGCCCCCAGCGCCATGGACGCCTTCGGCCACGCGCTGATGGTGCTGCAGGCACGCAGTGGCCGGCGCCTGTGGCAGAGCCCGCTGGCGCGTCGGTTGATGAGTGACTACTTCGCCGGCCTGCCCGAGGTGGCGGTGCCGGCCGAGGTGGCGGCCTGGGCCACGCGCGAGGCGCTGCGCCAGTCGATCGGCGCCGAGCCCCACCCGCTGACCGTGCTGCGCGGCACGCGGCGCCTGCACTTCATGCTGCACCTGGAAGCCGAGAGCCCCGACCAGTGGCTGCTGGTGTTGCGCGATGAGGCCGACGACGCGCGGCTTTCGTCGCTGCTGGTGGCCTTTGCGCCGATCGACGTGCGCTCGGCCGAGTTGCTGCTGTGGTTGGCCGATGGCGAGCCGGCCCCCGCCATCGCCGAGCGCCTGGGCCTGGACCCTGCCGAATGGACCCAGGCGCTGCTGCGCCTGTGCGACTACCTGGGGGTGGACCAGCCGGGCGAGGCGGCTCGGGTGGCGCGTGAGGTCTCGTCTGGCATGTTGGCAACTGGGCGGAGCAACAGCAGGCGAAGCGCCTGATGGGGCGGCGCGCGCCGAGGCGCGACGCTCCGGGTGCGAATGAAGCACTTGGCCCATGCACCTGCTGTTGAACTCCAGTCTCACGCGAGCCCCCTGGCCGGAATAACGGAGGGGGTCCGCCAGCCATTGGCGAGCGGCGGGTCAACCGAGAAACTTGCGGCAACGGCCCTGAACGAGGTGACGTGGCACAGGCAACACAGATGGGTCATCAAGTTGAATGGTCTGGTGTCAGCGAAGCACCCTGCGGCCCACCAAAGACGTGGGGGGGGCGTCATCGTTCAGGTGTTTATCTGCAAGAATTAACCAGCCAGATCAAGCTAAGCACTGATTGAGCTGACTAGCATTCGTCTGGAAACACATGTCCCCGGGCAGTTCAGCGCTCCCTGGGACTGAAAAAGCAAAGATCTCGGGAGGAAACCCATGTTTGCACCAGCTTGGCTGCGCCGATGCGGTCTGGTTCTGACGCTCGTTGTCTCGGGCTGTGCCCAGATGAAGAGCCACGATTCGCAACACGCGGAGATGCAGAGTTCGCGTCAGGCCGGGGGTCTGAGCGCCGCCATCAAGCAGCTTGAGAGTACAGCCAAAACGGACGATGACCGCGCTGCACTGCTCTACAACATGGAGCGCGGTGAGTTGCTTCGCCAAAACCGACAATACGCCGAGAGCACCGAATCCTGGCTGTTGGCCGACAAGAAGGTGGCTGAATGGGAAGCCCTGACAAAGACCGATCCGTCCAAGTTGATGGGCTTCGTAGGGGCAGCGCTGATCAGCGAACGGCTTAAGCCATTCGAGGGCCAGGACTACGAGAAAGTCTGGCTGACGACCCGTCTGGCCTTGAACCGTATCGCGGTTGGCGATTGGGAGAACGCCCGAGTTGACATCAAGCGGACCCATGAGCGTGAGGCCGTGATTGCCGAGTTCCGTGCCAAAGAGACGGTGGCCGCAGAGGAAGAAGCCAAGCAAAAGGGTGTCAGTACGGCTGGAAAGGACCTGAACGGCTATCCGGTCGAAACCCTGAATGACCCTGAGGTGCTCAAGCTGAAGAATGGCTACCAGAATGCTCTCAGCCACTATTTGGCCGGCTTCCTGTACGAGGCCATGAATGAGCCCGGATTGGCAGCGCCTGGGTATCGCAAGGCAATCGAGCTCAAGCCCGACACGCCAATCCTTGAGGATGGCCTGAAGGGTCTGGACACTCGGACCAGTTTCACCCACAAACTGCGCAAGCGAATGACCGATGTGCTGTTCGTAATCGAGAACGGCGACGCACCGGCACGCAAGCCCAAAGCGCTCAATCTGCCCGTTCCACTGCGAGGCAGCATCGCTGCGCTCAGCGTGTCTTTTCCGGTGATCGAGCCCTCTCAGCAAGCTGCTCCGTCCAGCATGTTGGCGGGGAGTAGCCTGCTCAAGCCGGAGACAGTGGTCGACGTCAATCTGATGGCGCGCCGCGCCCTGAAGGATGAGATGCCAGGTCTGGTGGTTCGTGGGATCAGTCGTGCCGTTGCCAAGGGCATTCTGCAGAACGAGGCGCAGAAGCGCGCCGGGCTGCTTGGAGGTTTGGTCGCCACAGTGGCCTCAGCGGCGACGGAGCAGGCGGATGACCGCATGTGGCGCACCTTGCCCGGTACCGTCTCGATTGCTCGGGCGTATCTTCCTGAGGGCCCCCATCAGCTTACCCTGGATGGGCGAAAGGTCGGCGAGCCCGTGGCGATCAAGGGCCAGTACGCACTGATACCGCTGCGGGTCTCGGGCGCTGAGGTGTTGGTCGGCGAGGTGGCCTCGATTGGTGAGCTGGCCGCACCGTCCCCGGTCGCCGCGCCGGCAGCTGCGCCGCAGTCAACCCCCGCCAAACCCGCGCCCAAGCCAGCAGCCAAGCCAACAGCCAAGCCTGTGCAGAAGCCGACCACCTGAGCCGTTGATCCATCCCAGTACCTTGAGTGACCAAGATGAAGCTCCGACACCTCACCATCAGAATGGTACTGCTGGGCATGACCTTGGCCTCAGGCCAGGTACTGGCCCAGTCCGCGCCTGTGCCCGAAACGGGTGGCGTAACCAGCAAGCTCTTGCTTCGCGGCGACGCACATGGCGTCAAGGTCAATGAAATGCGCATGGTGCGCCGCAGCGACGTCCTGGTGATCCAGGCTGACCTCTACAACGCCGAATCGGCCAACCGGCAGGTCTACTACCGCTTCAGGTGGATGGACGGCAGTGGCATGCAAGTCGGTGATGGCGAGCCCTGGAAGCCACTGCTGGTCATGGGCCAGCAGTCCCAACTGGTCAAAGGCGTTGCACCCACATCGGCTGTTGTGGACTTCCGTCTTGAGATGAACGTCGAAAAGCCCTGATTCCCATGGACACCCAAACATCTCCCATCGTGCGCGCAGCATTGCTGCTCGTCCTTTCCACTGCTGGCCTGCTGCTGGCGGGTTGTGAAACCAAGGTCGCCTCGCCTGTCGTCCGCTTCGACCGCCAGGTCAGCTATGGAGACGCCAATGCCGTCGAACTCGTGACCAATGAGTTCGGCTCGACCGACCTTCAAATGATTGCCGAAAAGATGGTGGGCAGCCTGCTGGAGGCCGGCATCTTTCAGGGGCGTCCGACTGTCACGATCTCCACGGTCAAGAACAAGACCAGCGAGTACATCGACACGACGAACGTGATGAACTCCATTCAGACTCAGCTGGTGAAGTCTGGGAAAGTGCGCTTCTCGCGCTCCATCCAGGAGATGCAACAAGGTGTCGATGAACTGAATCGCCAGAATCAGAGCGGTCTTTACAAGCAGAGCACGACGGCCAAGGTGGGTCAGATGACCGCTGCCAAATACACCATCGAGGGTGAACTTACAAGCATCGTCAAGCAGAGTGCCTCGACCAAGGACGTTTTCTACAAATTCACCCTGAAGTTGTTCGACGTACAGGAAGGTACCGTCGAATGGCAGGACGAGAAGCAGATCCGCAAGACGACCAAGCGCTGAGGAGTGGATGATGAGACGTTTGATTGGCGCATTGGCTGCCACGACAGTCTGGGCCCTGCCTGTTTGCGCTCAGCAAGCCCCCCGCGTTGCGGTGACCGACCTGGCCTACACTCAGGCGGTTGCGCAGTACTTCGAGGTCGCGACAGAAAAGTCAAGCTCGAACGTGCGCGCAGGCATGTACTCGATGTCAGCGACCGCCCAAAGTCAAGGCACCTATGTCGCCGGCAGCTATAGTTATGTCGAGCAGAGGGAGTTGGGATCGTTTACCAACGATATCAAGGGGGCTTTGCTCAGGGGCACAACATTCCGACTGGTACAGGGCAAGCCCTTTGACAGTGGTTCCCCGCAACCCTCAAAGGCAGAGCAGGTACTCAATCAGGTTCAGACCGGAAAGGTCGCAGCCCAAGTCAAGCAACCGCAGGTTCACGATATTGTGAGTCGCATCCGCAAGGGTGAGTTCAATGGCGCCGAGTACGTGCTGTTCGGGACCCTGACCAGTCTGCAGTTTCGGGATACTGTGTCCAGCCTGCAGGGCACCACCAGTGCCAGCCACGTCTACAGCCTGGACCTGGTGGCTGACTTTTCGCTGATCAGTACCAAGACCTTCGAAATCAAGGCGGCGTTCTCCGCGCAAGGTGCGGGATCGGACATCAAGCTGCTCAACAACCGTGTTGAGCTTCTTCCACCCAATCGGGGGAAGGTCATGCGCGAAACCTCGCAATCATTGGCCAAGAGTGTCTTCGAGCAGTTGACGGAGCAGCTTCAGATTGTGGGTGGTTCGGGTGCCGTTGTCCGGTCCGGTGCACCCGTTCAAATGGGGGTGTCGCCATCGGGGGCGCCAGCCAGTACTGCTCAGGAAGGTGTGGTCATCCTTCGCTGAGGATGGTTTGGCGATGCTTTCAACGCCTGCGTGTCGGCGTTGTCGCCCTGCTGTGTGGTTTCTCCGGCGCCCTGGTGGCCGCCGACGACGAGGATTCCGGGACTCGATGGCGTCCTGACGGACCGATGCTCTCTCGGTCAGCACTCGCGCCCCCTGAGCGCTACCTGGCCATCGTCCTGCCCGGATCGGGGTGCGCTGGACTGAGGCCCATAGCGTCCGACTTGTTTGCAGGTCTGCTACATGCGCGTACTTTGGTCGTGCATCCGCGCCACGTAGATCCTGAGCGTTGGCCAGAACCGGAACATTGCACTCCCGAGTTTGTCAGCCATGACGCGCTGGATCGGCGCCTTGAGGATGCCTTGCGGGCCGTGGCTCCTGTGGTGGATGAGTCCCGCCTTCCCATCGTTCTCATTGGTATCTCCGAAGGTGCCGAGATCGTTCCTGCCCTGGCCATGAGGCTCGCGCGAGAGCCGTTGCTGGTGGTGTTGTTGGCGCATCCCGGTCTTGACCCAGTGACACTGGGAGACTGGCAAGCCGCGCGACAGGGTCAGCTCCAGGATTGGCGCCGCCAACTTGAGTTGGCGCGGCAAGCCTCCGCGCAGGACGTCATCGGGGGGCGTAGCGCCCGCTATTGGCAGGTGCTGGAGCACTGGCGCGTGGCTGAACCCCTGGAGAAAGGTCGCTGGCCCGTGCTTCGCGTGTGGGGTCAAGCCGATCCGCGACTACCGCCGGAGTCCTGGTCGAAGGATCTGTGGTCTGCCCAACGACTGCTGCGATGGTGCGATCAGCCGGTAGCGGAGGCTGATCATGGTGTTCAGGCGCCAGGTCTGAATGGCCTGGTACGTGCCTGGGCCTGGATAGAGAACTTCTTCAGGCCTGGAGACCAGGATTCGGTTGAAGGCTGGTCCCAGCGATGCTCGGTCCGGGAGGCGGCCTCACCAAGCTCCAATGGAGAGGCTCCGTTGAGGGTGATGCGTTAGCAGCCGGAGCTGGGCATGTTCTGCCCCCGCTCGGGTGGCGTTCCGCCCGAGTTTGCACACGTCACGCGCCCAGCAATCCCTTCGCCTCGATGAAACGAATCACCGTCTCCAGGCCCTCGTGGCTCTTGAGATTGGTCGTCACCCACGGCCGGCTGGGTCGCATGCGGGCAGTGTCGGCGCGCATCACGTCCAGATCCGCGCCCACATACGGCGCCAGGTCGGTCTTGTTGATCACCAGCAGGTCGCTCTTGGTGATGCCGGGGCCGCCCTTGCGCGGGATCTTCTCGCCGCCAGCCACATCGATCACGTAGATCGTCAAGTCGCTCAGCTCGGGGCTGAAGGTGGCGGCCAGGTTGTCGCCGCCGGACTCGATGAAGACGATGTCGGCGTTGGGGAACTTCGCCAGCATGCGGTCCACCGCCTCGAGGTTGATCGAGGCGTCCTCGCGGATCGCCGTGTGGGGGCAGCCGCCGGTTTCCACGCCGATGATGCGCTCGGGCTCGAGCGCGCCGGACACGGTCAGCAGGCGCTGGTCTTCCTTGGTGTAGATGTCGTTGGTCACGACCACCAGGTCCCAGCGCTCGCGCATGGTCTTGCAGAGCATCTCGACCAGCGTGGTCTTGCCCGATCCCACCGGTCCACCCACGCCCACGCGCAGCGGCGGGAGCTTCTTGGTGCGGCCGGGGATGGTGTGCAGGGGCGTGTTCATCGCAAAAGGTCCTTCAGGAACGGAACAGCCGCGAGTATTGCGACTCGTGCTGCGCGGAAAGAATGGCCAGCATGGGCGACATGGCCTGGCGCGCGCTGTCGGGCAGCGCCAGCGCGCGGTTCACCGCGCCCGGCAGATCGGAAGAGCAC